>JAQVGR010000342.1 GCA_028696635.1 Candidatus Krumholzibacteriia bacterium
GGGGCCCCACATCCAGGCCCTGGCGAAGATCTCCCGGCTCATCGGCCGTCCGGAGGTGCGCGACGGGCTGCTCGCGTGCGGCACGGCGAAGGAATTCCTCGACCTCGTCGCCGAGGCCGAGAAGCGATACCTCTGACCGCCTTCCCGGAGGCTCCGGCGTGAAGATCGGCGACTACATGCAGCGGGATTTCCGGAAGGTCTCGCCTCACACGCCCCTGCCCGGGATCGCGCGCGCCTTCTACGAGACCGGCCAGCCGGCGCTGCCGGTGGTCAGGGCCGACGGGAGCCTCGCCGGGATCATCGCGATAGAGGACTTCATCCTCGTCTTCCTGCCCCAGTACATAGACCTGGTCAGGTCTGTCGATTTCATCCGTGACTTCGGGTTCCTCGAGCGCACCTCGTACACGATCGAGGAGCGGCTGCTCGTCGCCGAGGACCTGATGCGCGAGGAGGTCTTCGTCCTCGAGGAGACGGAGAGCGTGATGAAGGCCGCCGCGGCGCTGCACAAGCACCGTCTCCAGCGGATACCGGTCGTCGGCGGCGGGAAGCTCACCGGCATGATCAGCCTCAACGACGTCTGCCGGGCGATCTACGACATGGAAGGCCGTTCGTGACCGTCGGGACGATCGCAGCGCTCGCGGTCTTCGCCGCCGCGTACGGGTTCATCATCTCCGAGCGGATCCATCGCACCAAGATCGCCATCATGGGGGGCGTCCTGCTCGTCCTCTTCCACGTGATGACGCAGGCGGAGGCCTTCTCGTTCATAGACTTCAACACGATCGGCCTGCTCACCGGCATGATGCTCATGATCAGCGTGATCAAGGAGACGGGGGTGTTCAGCTGGGTCGCCATCACGATCGCCAAGCGCACCGGCGGCGACGGATGGAAGATCCTCCTGTGGTTCTCCATCTTCACCGCCCTCGCCTCGGCGCTGCTCGACAACGTCACCACGGTGCTGCTGATAGCGCCGATCACGATCCTGATCGCCGAGATGCTCGACATCCCGCCGCTCCCCTTCCTCGTCGCCGAGATCCTCGCCTCGAACATCGGCGGCACGGCGACCCTGATCGGCGATCCGCCGAACATCCTGATCGGCTCGGCCGCGGATCTCTCGTTTCTCGCTTTCCTCGTGCACCTCGGGCCCGCCTCGATCGCCGTCTTCGCCGTTACGCTTCTCGCGCTGCGGCTGCTCTTCCGCTCGCGTCTCTCCCCGGGGGGCGCCGAGCGCGAGCGGATCATCGCCGGCATGGACCAGTCCCGGGTGATAACGGATCCGGCGCTGCTGAGGCGCTCGCTCATCGTGCTCGGCCTTACGATCGCCGGGTTTCTCGTGCACGACCTGCTCGGGCTCAAGCCCGCCACCGTCGCCCTGGCGGGAGGCGGGGCGCTGCTGATATGGAGCGGCACCGATATCGAGAAGCGGCTCGAGGAGATCGAATGGACGACGCTCTTCTTCTTCATGGGACTGTTCGTGCTCGTCGGGGGGCTCGAGAAGGCGGGGGTGCTCGAATGGCTCGCCGGAGCGGTCCTCTCGGCCACGTCGGACCTGTTCCTGCTGTGCATGTTCATCATCTGGGTGTCGGCGATCGCCTCGGCGTTCCTCGACAACATCCCGTTCGTCGCCGCGATGATCCCTCTGCTGGCCCGCATCGGCGCGGCGCTGTTCCCCAACGCGCAGGGGCTCGACGAGGCGGCCTATCATGCGTGGCAACTGCAGAAGACGATGCCGCTGTGGTGGAGCCTCGCCCTGGGCGCCTGCCTCGGCGGGAACGGGACCCTCGTCGGAGCGTCGGCCAACGTCGTCATCGCCGGGTTCAGCGAGAAGACCCGCTCCCCGCTGAACTTCCGCAACTACTTCCGGTACGGATTCCCGCTGATGCTCGTCTCGATCGCCGTCGCGAGCGTCTACATCATACTCCGGTACCTGCTGCCCCGCTGAGCCTGCCGCGGGGGAAAAGAGAAAGGGCGGGAAGGAACGCCGATCCGGTTCCCTCCCGCCCCGATGCCCGGCAGCGGCGGCGCCGCGCTACTTGCCTATCCTGACGCAGGGGGTCGCGCACCCCGCCACTCCCGCCGAGCTCCCGCACCCGGCGGACCCGGCCGGGGCCTTCGGGGCGCAGCCGTCCGCGCCGTGCGCGCAGCATCCGCCCTTCGTGCAGGCGGCGCCGTGCTCGCAGCACCCCTTCTTCATCCCCTCATGCATGCATCCGCCCCCCATGCCGCAGCCTCCGGCCTCGTGGTGCTTCTTGAGGTATGCCGCCCAATGGTCCCTGGGCAGGACCTTCTTCACCGCGAGCAGATGCGCGACGGTGGCCGCGTGCATCTTCGCCCGCAGCGCGCTCATCTCCTTGTAGATATCGTCGAGCGCCTTGGCGGAGGGGTCGTCCTTCATCAGCTCTTCGGCCATCTTCTCGTGGAGCTTCATCTGCGCGGCCTTCAGATCGACCGTGTCGAGCTTGTACTGGAGGGCGAGCTTCTGGACCGCCGTCTTGACCTCGGGGTCGAGAGGAGACATGACCGTCTCGCCGGCACCCTCGCACTTCTTCTGGGCCGTCGCGATCGAGGCCGCCGTCAGCACGAGGGCGACCGCCGTGAGGACCACTGCGAAACGCTTCATCTGGAACCATCCTTTCGCTGTTCTTCCGGGTTCTGGTAGGGACATTTCTCTTTTCCCACGCATCCGGGGCGCATGCTGCACCGGATCAGGTACATGAGCCGCTCGTCCTCGTCGGGATCGAGGACCGACCGGGAATCGAGGAGCCGCTTCACGAGCAGCTTCTCCAGGTCTCCCTGCAGCCCGGCGATCGAGTCGACCTCCCTCATGATCCGTTCCTCGTCCGGCCTGTCCGCCTGCATGAGGTGGAACAGACGCTCGCGATGGCGGTCCAGCTCCGCCTTGACCTTCTTCGCCTCGTCGCTCGATGCGGCCATCGCGTCCTCGAAGCACTTGGCGCTCTTCGCCGAGAGGCCGATGCACCGGGACAGGTGCCTGCCGTGGTCGTCT
>JAQVGR010000012.1 GCA_028696635.1 Candidatus Krumholzibacteriia bacterium
GTCGGGTTCCACCACCAGTCGATGCTGATCGCGGCGATCTGGCCCGAGGGGAAGGGGAACGTCGCGTACGGCGCCAACGTCGGCTCGAACCACACCTCGAAGGCCCCCGATCAGGAGATCTGGTGCGGGGAGGGGTTCTTCTTCGGCCTCGGGATCAACGTCAAGTTCCCCTCGGACTTCACGAAGTCTCCGTACGGCCTGATCGCGACCGCCGTCGACACGCTCCCCCAGAAGGTCGAGTTCCCCTTCTGCCTCATCAACAGGCCGACACGCACATTCGACGGAGTTTCTCCGGCATACAACGAGATCTTCCCCGGCTGGGTCCTCTCGGAGAACCTCTACGCGGTGCTGCGCAACGAGGGGAAGTACAAGAAGCGGAACAAGGCGAGGCGGACGCGGTTCGTCTTCGACGTCTTCCGCGGGGAGATCGTCGAGATGATGGTCGACGCGAGGGACCGGCTGAAAAACGTCGACCGGAAGAAAAAGCTCTACACGGACGCGGACATACCGGGCCTCGGCAAGAACGTCATGACACAGGAGAGCCGGATCAAGGGGATCGAGGTCTACGACTTCTTCATCGAGTACTTCGTTCTCCAGGGGCTCGCGGCGCGTGTGCGCGCCCTGATCGCCGGCGGCGAGCGCGAGCGTGTCGTCTCCGTCTACGACGAGAAGACCCCGGACGCCGAATGGGAGTACCGGCGTGGATTGCTCAGGTCCGAAGGGCTCGGCGGGCGGACGATCGGGGAGAACCTCGCCCGGCTCGCCGATATCCATGAGCGGATCGCCCGCGACACCGAGCGATCGAAGGAGCGAGACGACATCCGCGGAAGGAAGATCATACGGGACTACGCCGAGGCCAACACGCAGGCGGCCGACGACGGCTTCGTGAAGGAAACTTGGGAGCGCGCCCGCGGGGCCAGGGCGGAGATGGAGGCCCTCGTCCGAGAGCTGGGCGGGGAGTAGTTCCCCTCGACCCGACCCCCTCCGGATCACCGTGGAAGGATTGACCGCGACCTCGAATCCGATCCTGTTCCGTCACCACGCCCCGAGCTCAACTTGTATTATTTCAAATTGTTACGGAGTCGGACAACCGGCGCATTTCCCGTTGAAAAGGCGCTTGACAGGAAGAGAGGAACAGGAATACTGTCTAGTTTAGTTATCGTTCTTATTTAGGAGTGATTGTTGTGAAGGTGCCGAATGAAGAGCTCCAGCGCCGATTGCGAAGGCTCAGGGAAGAACTCAGTGCCGCGGGGATTAAGCAGACCCATCAGCGCCTCGAGATCTTCCGCGAGGTCGCCGGCTCCGGGGACCACCCATGCGCGGAGACCGTGTATCGCGGGGTGCGCCGGCGCGTGCCCTCGATATCGCTCGACACGGTCTACCGCACGCTGTGGCTTCTGCTCGATCTCGGGCTGGTCGGCACGCTCGGCAGGTCCCGCGATCGGACGAGGTTCGACGCCGACACGAGGCCCCACCACCATTTCGTCTGCTCCCGCTGCGGGATGACGATGGATTTCTACAGCGAAGAATTCGACGGGCTCGGGCTGCCCGGCGGCGCCGGGGAGATCGGCAGCGCGCGGCGGGCGCGCGTCGAGATAGAGGGGATCTGCGCTGACTGTGCACGTTCGGACCGGAAAGAAAGGAGACGCAAAGATGAGTAAGGAAAGCATGCGCCCGATGAAGAACAGGGCCGGCAGGAGGGTCTCTGGCGGAGGGACATCGAATCGCGACTGGTGGCCGAACCAGCTGAACCTGCGCATCCTGCACCAGCATTCTTCGAAGTCCAATCCGATGGGCGGGGATTTCGACTACGCGGAGGAATTCAAGACGCTCGACCTCGCCGCGGTGAAGAAGGATCTCCACGCCCTGATGACCGACTCGCAGGACTGGTGGCCGGCAGACTGGGGCCACTACGGGGGGCTCCTGATCAGGATGGCGTGGCACAGCGCGGGGACCTACCGGATGGGGGACGGCCGAGGCGGGGCGGGATCGGGCTCGCAGCGCCTCGCGCCCCTGAACAGCTGGCCCGACAACGTGAACCTCGACAAGGCGCGACGGCTGCTCTGGCCGATCAAGCGCACATACGGCAGGAAGATCTCCTGGGCCGACCTGATGATACTCGCCGGGAACGTCGCGCTCGAATCGATGGGGTTTACGACCTTCGGGTTCGCCGGCGGCCGCGAGGACGTCTGGGAGCCGGAAGAGGATACATATTGGGGCTCAGAGGACGAGTGGCTCGGCGACAAGCGCTATTCGGGAGACCGCGATCTCGAGAATCCGCTGGCCGCCGTGCAGATGGGGCTGATCTACGTTAACCCGGAAGGGCCGAACGGCAATCCTGACCCGGTCGCCTCCGGCCGCGATGTCCGGGAGACCTTCGCCCGGATGGCGATGAACGACGAGGAGACCGTCGCGCTCGTCGCCGGCGGACACACCTTCGGCAAGTGCCACGGCGCCGGTCCCGCCTCGCACGTGGGCCCAGAGCCCGAGGCCGCCCCGATCGAGGAGCAGGGGCTCGGCTGGAAGAGCACCTTCGGCAGCGGCACGGGCGGGGATACGATCAGCAGCGGGATCGAGGGGGCGTGGAAGCCGAACCCGACCAGGTTCGACATGGGCTACCTGAGGATACTGTTCAAGTACGAGTGGGAGCTGGTCAAGAGCCCGGCCGGGGCGAACCAGTGGCTGGCCAGGGACGTCGACGAGAAGGACATGATCGTCGATGCCCACGACCCGTCGAAGAAGAACCGGCCGATGATGACCACGGCGGATCTCTCCCTGCGCTTCGACCCGATCTACGAGCCGATCGCGCGGCGCTATCTGAAGAACCCGAAGGAGTTCAAGGACGCCTTCGCGCGGGCGTGGTTCAAGCTGACGCATCGCGACATGGGCCCCCGCTCGCGCTATCTCGGTCCGGAGGTCCCCGCCGAAGAGCTGATCTGGCAGGACCCCATCCCCGCGGTCGATCACAAGCTGATCGGCAAGCGGGACATCGAATCCCTCAAGCGCACGATCCTGGGCTCGGGGCTGACGATCTCCCAGCTGGTCTCGACCGCCTGGGCCTCGGCCTCCACCTTCCGCGGTTCCGACAAGCGCGGCGGCGCCAACGGGGCGCGCATCCGTCTTGACCCGCAGAAGGACTGGGAGGTCAACGAGCCGGCCCGGCTCGCGAAGGTGCTGAAGACCCTCGAGAAGATACGGAAGGAGTTCAACGGCGCGCAGTCGGGCGGCAAGAAGGTCTCGCTCGCCGACCTGATCGTCCTGGGGGGATGCGCTGCCGTCGAGCAGGCGGCGAGGAACGCCGGTCAAAAGGTAACGGTTCCCTTCGCGCCGGGGCGCATGGACGCCTCCCGGAAGCAGACCGACGCGGCGTCGTTCGCCGTGCTCGAGCCGAAGGCGGACGGGTTCCGCAACTACCTCAAGGGCGCCTACGCCGTCTCGGCCGAGGAGATGCTCGTCGACCGGGCGCAGCTTCTGACGCTGACCGCCCCCGAGATGACGGTGCTCGTCGGCGGGATGCGCATCCTGGGCGCCAACTTCGGGCAGTCCCCGCACGGCGTTCTCACCGATCGGCCGCAGGCCCTGACCAACGACTTCTTCGTGAACCTGCTCGACATGGGCACCGAGTGGAAGGCGACTTCGGACGAGAACCTCTTCGAGGGACGCGACCGCAAGAGCGGGAAGCTCAAGTGGACCGGAACCCGCGTCGATCTTGTCTTCGGATCGAACTCGCAGCTGCGGGCCATAGCGGAGGTCTACGCGTGCGAGGACGGCCGCGAGAAGTTCGTCAGCGACTTCGTGGCGGCATGGGACAAGGTGATGAACCTCGACCGGTTCGATCTGGGCTGATCGCGGCCTGGATGCCTTGACCGGACGCCGCGGGCTGTGCCGCCCGCCGGCGATGCGTCGATAGAGGAACCCGGGGGGCCTCGCCCTCCGGGTTCTAGCTTCTCGTCAGCGAGCGGTACCTGATCCGTTTCGGGATGTCGGCCGCCGCTCCGAGCCGCTCGCGCTTGTTCTTCTCGTAGTCGGAGAAGTTCCCCTCGAACCAGTGCGCCGTGCTGTTCCCCTCGAAGGCGAGGATGTGTGTCGCCACGCGGTCGAGGAACCAGCGGTCGTGGCTGATCACGACGGCGCACCCGCCGAAGCTCTCGAGGGCCTCCTCGAGGGCCCGGAGGGTGTTCACGTCGAGGTCGTTGGTCGGCTCGTCGAGCAGGATGACGTTGGCGCCGTCCTTGAGCACCATCGCGAGGTACACCCGGTTGCGCTCGCCGCCGGAGAGCTTGCCGACCTGCTTCGACTGGTCGGGGCCGGTGAAGTTGAACTTCGCCACGTATGCGCGCGAGTTCATCTCGCGCCTGCCGAGGGCGATCGTGTCCTCGCCCCCCGATATCTGCTCCCAGACCGTCTTGCCCGGATCGAGAAGGTCGCGCGTCTGGTCGGCGTAGGCCAACCTGACCGTCTCGCCGATCCGGATCGTCCCCGAGTCCGGCTTCTCGAATCCCGTGATCAGACGGAACAGGGTGGTCTTCCCCGCGCCGTTCGCCCCGATCACCCCGACGATCCCGCCGGGGGGGAGCGAAAAGCTCAGGTCCTCGAAGATGACCCTCCCGTCGTAGACCTTCGAGACCTTCTCCGCCTGTATCACCACCCCGCCGAGCCGCGGTCCGGGGGGGATATAGAGCTCGAGGTCCTTCTCGCGCTGCTCGGCCTTCTCGCCGAGCAGATCCTCGTACGCGTTGATCCGCGCCTTCGACTTCGCCTGCCGCGCCTTCGGCGACATGCGGATCCACTCGAGCTCGCGCTGGAGCGTCTTGCGGCGCTGCGACTCCTGCTTCTGCTCGACGGAGAGCAGGTTCTGCTTCTGCTCGAGCCACGAGGAGTAGTTCCCCTTCCAGGGGATCCCCTCGCCGCGGTCGAGCTCGAGGATCCACCCCGCCACGTTGTCGAGGAAGTACCGGTCGTGCGTGACGGCGATCACCGTGCCGGGGTACTCCTGCAGATGGTGTTCGAGCCAGGCGACCGTCTCCGCGTCGAGATGGTTGGTCGGCTCGTCGAGCAGGAGGATGTCGGGCCTGCGCAGCAGCAGGCGGCAGAGCGCCACGCGCCGCTTCTCGCCCCCCGAGATGTTCCCGATCTTCATCTCCGGCGGCGGGCACCTGAGCGCATCCATCGCCATCTCGAGGCGCGAGTCGAGGTCCCAGGCGTCCAGCGCGTCGATACGCTCCTGTATCTTTCCCTGCTTCTCGAGCAGCGAGTTCATCTCGTCGTCTTCCATCGGCTCGGCGAACCTCGCGCTGATCTCGTTGAACTCCCGCAGCAGCGCGGCCGTCTCGCTCACGCCCTCCTCGACTATCTCGCGCACCGTCTTCTTGCCGTCGAGCTGCGGCTCCTGCTCGAGGAATCCGACCGTGTGCCCCGGCGAGAGGATCGTCCGGCCGTTGAACTCGGTGTCCACGCCGGCGAGGATCCGCAGGAGCGTGCTCTTCCCCGAGCCGTTGAGTCCGATCACGCCTATCTTCGCCCCGTAGAAGTACGAGAGCGAGATGTCCTTGAGGACCTGCTTCGTGTTGTGGAACTTGCTCACCCGCATCATCGTGTAGATTATCTTGTTCGGCTCGGCGCTCATCGCTCTCCTTCGGACACTCGTCCCGTCACGATCACCCCGGTCCCTGACTGGCAGGCGCTCATCTTACTGCACCGGGGGAAGGAGAGACAAGCGTCTCGAGAAATACGGCATATAACGTTTAATAACAATGTGTTATAAGTCGATGTCCGGCCCGCCGCGCTGCTGATTTCAGTCACGCGGCAAAGCCGCGACACGGTATAATGGCCGGGGGTCAGGCCGCGCGCGTGCGGCCCGTTCGAAACGGAAGGCGGGCGATGCTGCCGATCGCAGGATTGATCGCTGGGTTCGTGCTGATCGTCAAGGGAGCCGACTGGCTCATCGCAGGCTCTTCATCGCTTGCGCGGCGCCTGCGGGTGAGCGATTACTTCATCGGGTTGACCGTTGTGGCGTTCGGAACATCCATGCCCGAGCTCTCCGTCAATCTCTACGCCGGGGTCACGGGGAGCGCTGATATCGCGATCGGCAACATCATCGGCAGCAACATATTCAACATCTGGGTCATCCTCGGGATCGCGTCCTGTATCTGGCCCCTCGCCATAACGAAGAGCACTGTATGGAAGGAAATCCCCTTCAGCCTCCTCGCCGCCGTGCTGCTCGGCGCGGTGGCGAACGACGCGCTCTTCGAGGGGGCGGAACGGTCGACGATAGGCCGCATCGATGCCTTCGTGCTCCTCTCCCTGTTCATCATCTTCATATATTACCTCATCAGCGGTTGCCGAAGCTCCGAGGAGCCCGGCGATCCGGACACCGTCGGGGCGCTGAGCAATCGCCGAACGCTCATGCTCATCGGCGCGGGCCTGGCAGGGCTCGTCGTCGGCAGCAGATTGGTGGTCGACGGAGCGCAGTATGCCGCGATGAAGCTCGGCGTCAGCGAGACCTTCATCGGACTGACTATAGTGGGCGCCGGCACCTCGGCGCCGGAGCTTGCAACCTCCGTCATGGCCGCCTATCGCCGCAACGCGGACATCGCCGTCGGGAACATCGTCGGATCGAACATATTCAACGTTTTCTTCATCCTCGGCGTTACGGGACTGATCCGGCCCCTCCCGGTGGACTCGCGCGTCAACGCCGATATCCTCGCTCTCGTCGCGGCAAGCCTGCTGCTGTTTTTCTTCATGTTCATGGGCAGGCGGCACCTGATCGACCGATGGAAGGGGCTCGCCTTTCTCGCGATGTACGCCGCGTATCTCGTGTTCCTCGTCGGGAGAGGATGACGCGTGCGCCCTATCAGAACGGCCAGAGCAGCGGGATGAGAAGCACGGCGACCCCCCAGAAGAGAAGGTTGAGCGGGGCGCCGATGCGGGTGAAATCGGCGAAGCGGTATCCGCCCGGCGCGTAGACCATCGTGTTGGTCTGATACCCGATCGGGGTGGCGAAGCTGGTGGAGGCGGCGAAGGTGATCGCCACGAGGAACGGGCGCGGATCGACCCGCATGGCCGCCGCGAGCGACAGGGCAACGGGAGCGAGCAGCACCGCCGTCGCGTTGTTCGACATCGTCTCGGTCAGCACCGCCGTCACGAGGTAGAGGACGGCGAGGACGGCCAGCGGGCCGGCGCCGGCGAAGGCCCCGAGCGTCGCCTCGGAGAGGAACCGCGCGGCGCCGCTGCGCTCCATCGCCAGACCGAGGGGTATGATGCCGCCGAGCAGGAATATCACTCTCCAGTCGATCGCCTTGTACGCCTCCTCCATCGTGATGCATCCGGCCATCACCATTCCCACCGCGCCGACCAGCGCGGCGGTGAAGATCGGCACGATGCGAAGCGCCGCGGCGAGGACGACGGCGAGCATCACAAGCAGCGCCGCGATCGCCCGGTCCTTCCTGATATACAGCTCGGTCAGCTCACCCATCACGATCAGCTCGCTCGACCTCATCAGGCGGGAGACCCCTTCCGGGTCTCCCTGCAGAAGCAGGGTGTCTCCGCTCCTCAACCGCACATCCGACAGGCGCTCCCTGAGCACGTGGCCCCGCCGCTGTATCGCCAGCGCAACGCTCCCGAATCGTCTGGCGAAATCCGATGTCTTCAGGGTCTTCCCCGACAGGCTCGAACGGGGCGGCACGAAGACCTCGAACAGCCTGACCTCGTCCGAGCTGAGCTTCTCGTCGCTGACCGTGACGTCGGGCCTCATCTCCAGCCCGTGGGCGTCCGCCAGCTTGATTATCGCGTCCACGTTGCCGTGGAGCAGGAGGATGTCTCCCTCCTCGATCTTCGTTCCCCGGGGAAGCCATCTCTCGCTCTCGTCCCTGACAAGTGTGTTCAGGCTGACCTGTCCATCCGAGCCCGCCTCGCTCCGTTCCCACGTCGATCCGATCAGGGATGAGCGCTCCCCGACGCGCAGCTCCGCCAGGTAGTCCGAGAGACGGTACTTGTCGACCTTCTGCTCGCCGCTCTCGCGGACGGGGAGGATCCGACGAGTCATGAAGACGAGGTAGAGGATGCCGACGCCCGACATGGCCAGCCCCAGCGGGGCGAACTCGAACAGCCCGAACGATCCCACTCCCTTCTCGACGGCGAACGAATTGATCAGGATGTTGGTCGATGTTCCGATGAGCGTGCACACCCCGCCGAACTGGCTGGCGAAAGAGAGCGGGATGAGCACGTGCGACGGCGCCATCTTCCGCGCGTTCGCGAGGACCACCGCGATGGGGATGAATATCGCCACGGTCGCCGTGTTGACGAGGAACGCGGAGAGCACGGCGATGGCTATACAGAGGACGAGCAGCAGCCGCGATTCCGAGGTTCCGGCGAGCTTGTCGAGGTGATTCGCCAGCCATTGCACGAGCCCCGTGTGCATCAGGCCGGCGCTGAGGACGAACATCGCGGCGACCGTCCCCGTCGCCGGACTGGCGAACCCGGACAGCGATTCCCCCGGCTCGATCATCCGGAAGACGACCAGGACGGCGAGCACGCACAGGGCTATCAGGTCGACCCGCAGCCTGCCGGTCATGAACAGGACCATCGCTCCGGCGACGACCGCGAGAACGGGGAAGGGGCTCATTACGGGCACTATACGCCACGCCGCCCCGGCGCTCCAGAACATTTGACAGGGCGGCCGTCGATCCCGAATGAGATGGATAACGATGCAGGCAAAAACCGTCTTTCCCTTTTCGGTGAACTTTCGCCTGAAAAAATGTATCATGCGACGGTGCGGCGGAGGGTTCCTCCTGGCCGGTCCGGAGCCGCTGTCGACGTATCGGGATATAATGTAAGGATATATATGGAATCGGCGCATGAGCGCGTCAGGCGGGTCCTCGTAGTCGGGCCGACCCCTCCCCCGATCGGGGGGGATACCGTCACGACCCGGGCGCTCCTGGAGAGTCCGTGGTGGGGCGAGCTCGGCCTCGAGCCGCTGCATCTGCAGACCTCGCGGGGAGATCGCCTGCGCGGCGCGGCGGAGCCGATCGGGGCGCGAGACCTGCTTCGCGGCGCGAGACTCTTGGTGGCGGCGATTGGTATGATCCCGCGCTCGCGGGCCGTCTGTCTCTGGACGAACAGCAGGTTCCTCTGCACGATCGGGCTGCCGATCATGGCGGCGGCGCGCCTTCTGCGCCGCCCCGTCGTGGTCAAGCCGTTCGGCGGCCATCTCACCGAATACCTCCGCGGCCTGCGGCCGCTTCATCGGCGGGTGACGACAGTGATGCTCAGAACCGCCGCGCTGATCCTTCCGCAGACACGGGCGATGACGGAGGAGCTCGCGCGCGAATGCGGGATTCCCGGGGAGCGGATCGTCTGTCTGCCGAACTTCGTGTCGGGGGCGATCGCCCGCCGGGTTCCCGGTGATCGGCGTTTTACCGGCAGGTGCGTCTTCGTGGGGCAGATCAAGCGCGAGAAGGGCGTCTTCGACATCATCGAGGCGCTCTCCGGATCGGAGCGGCTCTCGTGCGACCTGTACGGTCCGGTGCTCGACAGGGACCGCGGGGAATTCTTCGATGCGCTCGCAGAGCGGCCGAACGTGCGATACCGCGGGATAGCCGAGCCGGAGCAGGTCCGGGGGATCGTCGGGTCGTACGAGCTGCTTCTGCTCCCGACGTACCATGTGGGCGAGGGATATCCCGGCGCGATCCTCGAGGCATTCGCGGCCGGAGTCCCGGTCGTGGCGAGCCGCTGGAAATCGATCCCGGAGCTGGTCTGCGACGGAGAACGGGGGGTGCTCGTGCCGGTCCGCGATCCGGCCGCGCTGCGAGCGTCGCTCGAGATGCTCGAGCGCGAGCCCGCGCTGTACCGGAGGATGTGCGGCAATGTCGGCCCGTATGTCGAGGCGTTCACCGAGCGCGCCGTCATCCGGGATATGTTCCTTGTTCGCGTGAGGGGGCTCGTCGAGGGGAAGGGAGGATGCTCGTGAGCGAAGCGGCATACAGAGCGCTGTATCGTCTCGGGTGCCGTCTGCGGCGGACGCCGGTGCTCGAGCGCCTCGAGGACCTCGAAAAATCCCAGTGGCGCACCGCCGCCGCGCAGAGAGAGCACCAGATTGAGATGCTCGGCAGGCTGCTCGCGCACGCGCGCGATCGCTCGCCGTTCTACCGCGGCCTGTTCGAACGCCACGGCATAGATCCGGCGGCGACGGTTTCGCTCGACGATCTGCGCGCGATCCCGCCGGTCGGCAAGCGGGATCTCGCGGCCGCTTCGGCCGACGTTCAGAACGAGGGGCTCGGGCGGGGACTCGTGCGCTCCGGGACATCGGGAAGCACCGGGGAGCCGCTCGTTTTCTATCGCGACCGAGACTGGGACGCCGGCCACCGGGCGGCCGTCCTGCGGGGATGCCGCTGGTACGGCGTCGAGCCCTGGATGCGCAGCGGCCTGCTGTGGGGGATGGCGGGGGACAGGCGGCGCCGCCGGCGGACGAGGCTCGAGGACGCGATGCAGAACCGCTTCCGAGCGCGCCGGTTCGATCTTTCGGGCCCGACGCTCGACGCGTTCATCCGCAGGCTCGCCGGGGCGCGGATGCTCGAAGGATATTCGAGCATGGTCTACGAAGCGGCCCGCCGCGTCAACGAAAGCCGTTCGGGCGGGGCGCGGCTCCGGCTGCTGCTCGTCAAGGGCACCTCGGAGAGGATATACCCGCATTACCGCTCCGAGTGCCTCCGGGCCTTCGGCAGGACGATGACGAGCGAGTACGGGGCGGCCGAGGCGGGAATCATCGCCTTCGAATGCCCCGAGGGGACGATGCACGTGAACACCGATCACGTCATCGTGGAGGAGGTCGGAGGCGAGATTGTCGTGACCAATCTGCTCTCTTACTCGTTTCCCTTCATCCGCTACCGCCTCGGCGATCACGTCGTGCTTCGCGATCATGTCCGCTGCGCCTGCGGCCGGGAGGGGCCCGCGGTCGAGGAGATCGCGGGAAGGGTCGGAGGGGTGATCCTCGGCGCCGGCGGGCGGCGGTTCCCCGCCCTCACGCATTATTACGTCATCAAGGAGCTTGCCCGCAGCGGCGACCTGCTCGTCCGGTGCCAGGCGCGCCAGCGCGAGAAGGGCCGCCTGGAATACCTCGTCGTCCTGCGCCAGGGCGCCGGCGATGCCCGGCGTGCGGAGTTCGAGGAATCGCTGCGCGAGGCGGCCCGTCGTCAGTACGGGCGGGATATCGAGGCGGTCGTCGAATTCGTCGACGGTATCAGGGATGAGGGCGCGAAGCAGTCGGATTTCGTCTCGTTCATCCCCGATTCCTGATCCAGGACCTCGCGAAGGGGAATTCCGCCCCGGGACACGAAAAATTGTTCTTGCCATACCGCGGGGGACGGCCGTATAAACGCGCTCATAAGGGGGTGATGCGCATGAAGAAACTCAGTGCGCTCGACTGGATCGCCTTGATCCTCATCGTGGTAGGCGGCCTCAACTGGGGCCTGGTCGGATTGTTCAGATTCAACCTGGTGGAGGCCATATTCGGGGGGGCGCCCGTGATCGAACGGATCATCTACGTCCTCGTCGGGCTCTCCGCCCTCTACACGATCTTCATCCTCGGCAAACTCGGCAAGAAGTAGCGGCATCCGGGCGCGGGGGAAACATCGCCCCCGCGCCATCTTCTGCATCCGACGCCGCGCTCACCTGTGGAATCACCGCAATTCGAGCCTGTCGAATTCCTCCCAGGAGATCTCGACCTCTTCTTCGTCGTCCCGCGTGACGAAGATCCCCTTGTTCCCCTCGTCGACGTCGTTGGTGCCCGAGAGCCGGAGTTCGGTGCCGTCGGCGAGGGTCACCAGGGCGGAGCAGCACCCGTCGCGGCGTATAGAGGCGATGTTGCCGAACTCGACGTCGATCTCGATCCCGCGCAGCTCTCCGTCGAGCAGCTCCCACGTGTACTGCTCGTCGTCGTCCCAGCGGATCCTGCCGGAGAACGATCCGCCGTCCGCGGTGTAGACGGTTCCCTCGATCGGCCGGCCGCCGTCGAAATCGTCGCGCGCCGCGGGAGCCTCCGGCTCCTCGAAATCGATCCGGTCGAAATCGTCCCAGTCCATGACGACCCGGCCGAGACCCTTCACGAAAACCGTGATCCCCCTGTTGCCGTCGTCCACGTCGTTGGTGTCCCGCAGCACGAGCTCGTCCCCGTTTCTCAGGGTGATCCGGGCGCTGCTCGAGCTGCGACGCTCGATCGAGGCTATCGTCCCGAAGGGGATCCTGCGCGAGCGGTTCCTTTGCTCGCCGTCGAGGATGTCCTCTGCGGCAACCTCATCCATGTCCCAGCAGATCCAGCCGGTGAACGAGTCGCCCTTTCCGGATACGACGGTGCCGTAGAGCCTGTCGCCGAACGACGACCGGAGACCGTGGGGGGCGGGCATGAACTCGACGGTATCGAGATCGTTCCATTCGAGCTCGATCTCTCCGCGCGTGCGGTCCTCGACGATGATGTCGCGGATCGACCCGCCGATGTCGGTCGAGTTGCTCGAGAGCTCCACGCGCTCGCCGGATTTGAGGACTACCAGAGCGACGTCGCCCCCCGTCGCTTCGAGCGTCTCGATGTGGCCGAAGGCGACGCCGCTCCGCGCCGAGGTGTAATCCCAGTCGATCGACGTTCTGACGGATCCGATGTCTATGCCGAAGACCCTGATCTTCTTGATCCTCTTACTGTCCCCGCCGGGGCGGGGGTGCCGTGGCCCGTCGAGCTTCTTGGTCCCGTCGAGCACGTCGATCCAGGAGATCTCGTTGGTGTCCCAGCGGATCATTCCTTCGTACGTTTCTCCATCGGCCGTGGTGACGCGGCCGTAGATGCGACCCCGGGCGTCGGCCCGGGCGGCGCAGGCCGCGGCGATCATCGCAAGCGCGAGCGCGGCGACCGTCGAAAACCTTTTCATGCCGGCATACCTCCAT
>JAQVGR010000013.1 GCA_028696635.1 Candidatus Krumholzibacteriia bacterium
TCGATGTCGGCGAAACCGGCCTGCCGGGAGTGGAGGTCCGGCTCGCCGGGCAGAACCGCACCGTGATCACCGACAACTACGGGATGTTCTACTTCCCGCTCCCCGCGGGGACCTACTCGATCCAGGAGGTCGATCCGCCGGGGTACCTGTCGACCACCGCGAATCTCGTTTCCGTGACGATCGCCTCGGGCATGGTCAATATGGTCAATTACGGCGACTACGCCACCGCGCCGACCGGCGTCATCATGGGCACGGTGTTCGACGACGCGGATATGGACGGCATCAAGGGCGTGTCCGAAGCCGGCCTGCCGGGAGTGCTCATCTCTCTCGACAGCGGCGCCGAGGTGAAGACCGACAACGCCGGCCGGTACTCGTTCATCGCCCCCCAGGGGAACTACATCGTCGTCGAGACCGATCCGACGGGGTTCTCCTCGACCACGCCGAACTCGGTCAGCGCCGCGATAGTGGACATGGGCGACACCGTCGTGGTCAATTTCGGGGATCTGGCGGGGGAGGTCTACGGCACGCTCGAGGGATACGTCTTCCTCGACACGAACGAGGACGGAGCCCGCAACACCGGCGAGGGGGGCTTGCCCAACGCCGTGATCAGGATCTCCAGCGGCGACAGCACGAGGACCAACGCGAGCGGATTCTACCTGTTCAACCTTTCGCCCGGCACCTACTCGGTCACCGAGGTCGATCCGGTCGGGTACACCTCGACGACGGTCAACAGTTATCTCGATATCCCGATCACGGCCGACACGACGGTCACACGCAACTTCGGCGACATCCTGCAGGTCACGCAGGACTTCGTCGAGATACACATCTCCAACACCGAGCGGGTGCTCAGCGTCACGACGGCCGATCTGCGAGAGGACGACAGGCGCGACATCGACATCGTGCTCGGCACGGCGCTTCTGACCGGGTTCGGGAACATGCTGGTCTTCCAGAACCAGTGGGAGAGCGCCACGACGCCGATCACCGAGCTGTTCAGCCCCGATCCGGACTATCGCCGCGAGGCGGGGAACAACATCAACGCGATGGCCCGGTTCGACCTCAGCGGCGACGGCGTCCCGGACGTGATGACGGGACTCGACGTCTCGACGGCGCCCAACACGCAGGTCTGGTTCGCGCAGAGCGGCGGCCTGCTGAGCACGTCCCCCGATTACATCTACCAGTCGTCCGGGCTGACCGAGGTGCTCGACATACGCCTGGCCGATCTCGACCATGACGGTCGCGTAGATCTGATCCTCGGGCTGAAGTCGTCGATCGGCGGCACCGGCGCGTTCGAGACCTTCCGCGGTCTCGGCGGCGGCCAGTTCAGCCACGACCAGTACGTCGCGAACGCCGGGGCGGGGAGCGAGTTTCCGCTCGGCGAGGTCTGGGCCATCGACGCCGGCGACGTCGACGGAGACGGCGATCTTGACATCATAGTCGGGACCCACCAGACCGCTTACACGGGATTCCTCGACGTCTACATCAATACGGGATACGCCTCGGGGGTATTCGCGTGGAAGGCGCGGTATCTTGCGAAGGGCGCGGTGAACGACCTGATCCTCGTCGACATGATGGAGGACGACGCGAACGATCCGGACCTGCTCGTGGCCACCTCGAGTGGTCCGAACGTCGGATCCGTGCTGCTGTTCCACAATTCGTACGGCGTCTACGGGGTGGCGGACACGACGGGGGCGGCGTTTCCCGACCAGACGATGCCGCGCTGGCCCGACGACTATGTCGACGCCCAGGGAGAGGCGCTCAGCCTCGGGACCCTCCGGCTGAACAACGACATCTTCCCCGACGTGACGTACGGCACGCGCAACTCGTCGCTGTACATGGGGGACGTCTTCGTGCTCCCCGCCTACAGCACGCTTCCCGAGAACGGGACGAAGATCAACAAGACCTCCCCCGGGGAGATCGTCACGATAGGCGTAGCCGATTTCAACAAGGACGGAAGGCCCGACATCGTGGTCGGCACGAGGTCGTCGGCGACGCAGGGGCGGCTGATCGCGTACTTCGGAAGGGAATACTAGTCGGCGCCAGGCGCGCACGTGCAAGGACAGGTGAACGATGAAAGAGACATCAACGGGAAGCCGGACGGATGAACGGGGGAACGTGCTCGTCGTGACGCTCCTCGTCCTGTTCGCCATTTCGGTGATCGGCTTCACGATGGCGATGGTCTCCTCGATGGACCTCCGGATATCGGGGAACCAGCGCACGACGACCCAGTCGCTCTTCGTGGCGGAGGCGGGGCTCAACGAGGCGATCCACCGCCTCTCTCTCCCCAATCCGACGAACGTCGCCGTGTCGGGATGGACGGGGAACGTCGCGATCGGCGATTCGGAGCCGTACAATCCGAACTGGGGGGCGCGGATCTACCTGACCGCCCCCGGCTCGGCGCCGGCGGGGAACGCGAACCTCTTCACGACGGGCACGATCCAGGACCCGGGCCGGCCGTACCTCGAGTACAGCGAGCCGAACGGCGCCGACCGCGTCCTGTCGATCGAGCACAAGTGGCGCGACCTCGACGGCGACGGCTCGCGCGACGCCAACGAGATCATGCGCTGGGACCCGATGCAGATCCCCCCGGAAAACTTCAACTCGGGCTTCCCGATCGAGATCGTCACCGTCACGGGGCAGGCGGCCGACGGCGAGCGGGTGATTCAGGCCGAGGTGACCAAACGGACGATCATCGTCAGGACCCTCGGCGCCCTTTACTGCGACAAGGCGATCCGGCTGACCGGCAACTGCGATTTCTGCGGGTACAACCATGACCTGAACACTCCTCCATGGACAGTGCCGAACGCGTGCAGCGCGTGGCATCTGGCCAGCGGGCACCTGCCCGGCGTGGTGACCACCGGCGACGACGTCAAGACGCAGGGAAGCGCCAATGTGGCGGGGAACCCCGCGCCCATCAACATGGACCCGACGAACCCGTTCTATTCGCTCTCCGAGGTTCTCGGCCTGACGCCGACCGAGGTGGCCGACATGCTCGCCAACGCCGACAACACCTCGATAAAGAATCCGCTGAACGGAATCACGTACATACAGGGAGACGCCAAGATCACGAGCAACTTCACCGGCCAGGGGCTGATCTACGTCACCGGCGACCTGAGCGGCGCGGGAAGCTTCAACTTCAAGGGATTGGTCTACGTGGAGGGAGACCTCAAATACACCGGCACCCCGTGGATCCTCGGCAGCGTGATAGTGCGCGGGACCTCCGACTGGAACTTCAGCGCTGGCAACGCGGCGGTCCTGTACAGCCGCGACGCGATCACACAGGCCCTGAGCGGCGCGATGCCGTGCATCGTACTTTCCTGGCGGGAGATGTAGGGGGGCGGTCCGGGGAGAAGAGAACGGGAAGAGAAACCGGTCCGGGCGGGGCTTGAGCGCCCCGTCCGGACCTTGCTGTATATCGTGATGCGGGGTAGAGGGTTGGGAGGCGCCTTCGGGGAGCCGGGGGAGCCCGCCGAAGGACCGCGAAAAAAATTCGGGAAATGTAAAATAGTTGTTGCAAAAGATGCTGGTCGGGATATATTTCCGAACGATTCGGGCGCGCAGTCGCCCGGAGGATGTATCCCTGGACATAATGAAAGGAAGTGGGATGCAGCATGAACGAGCATACGTCGTTCGACGAAAACGCTGAACCTCCGAGCCCGGGTACCGCCGTAGCGGACCTGCTCGGAGAGGTTCGTCCCAGCGGTCGCGCCGCAGGCACGGCCGTCCCCGGGAATTCCCGTCTCGCCGTAACATTACCCGAACAGACAAGCATCTTCGAGGACAGCGGCATCGTTCTGCCCGCGGCCAGGCCCGCGCGCGCCGCCTCGCCGGCGCCCCGGTTCGTCGTCGGCCCGCAGACGCGCCGTTTCCGCAAGCGGTTCTACGCGGACGTGCCCGACGGCCAGTGGAACAGCTGGACGTGGCAGCTGCGCAACCGGATCAGGGACCGCGAGGGCCTCGAGCGCCTGATAGAGCTCTCAATGGACGAGCGGCGTGCGATCGAGCTGCACAGCGGGTCGCTCCCCGTCTCGATCACCCCGTACTACGCGAGCCTGATCGATCCGGTCAACCCGCTCCAGCCGCTGCGCCGCAGCGTCGTCATGGTGAGCGACGAGCATGTCACAAGCCCCGACGAATCGATAGACCCGCTCGCCGAGGACGAGGATTCGCCGGTCCCGGGGCTCGTCCACCGGTATCCCGACCGCGTCCTCTTCCTCGTCACGGGGATCTGCGCCGTGTACTGCCGCTACTGCACGCGCTCGCGCCACGTGGGCGTCCCGGGCGACCTGCAGTGCACGACGAGCAGATGGAACCAGGCCCTCTCTTACATCGAAAGCCATCCCGAGGTCCGCGACGTGCTCCTGTCGGGGGGCGATCCGCTGACCCTCTCCGACGAGAAGCTGGCGTGGCTCCTCTCGCGCCTGCGCCGCATCCCGCACGTCGAGATCGTGCGGATCGGCACGAAGGCCCCCGTGGTGATGCCGCAGCGCATCACGACGAACCTCGTGCGGATGCTGCGCAAGTACCATCCGCTCTGGATCAGCATCCACTTCACCCATCCGGACGAGCTCACCCCGGAGGCCGCCGCGGCGTGCGGCCGGCTCGCAGACGCGGGAATCCCGCTCGGCAGCCAGACCGTGCTCCTGAAGGACATCAACGACGATGTCGCAGTCATGAAGCGGCTCTTCCAGGGGCTGATGAAGATCCGGGTGAAGCCGTACTACCTCTACCAGTGCGATCCGGTCCGCGGCACGGCCCACTTCCGCACCTCCGTCGAGAAGGGCCTCGAGATCATCAGGGGGCTGCGCGGCCATACCTCGGGGTACGCCGTGCCGACCTACGTGATCGACGCGCCGGGGGGAGGCGGCAAGATCCCCCTGCTCCCCGACTACCTCGCCGGCCGGGACGGGGGCGACCTGCTGCTGCGCAACTTCGAGGGAAACCTCTACCGGTATCCCGACCCGGGGGGCGCGGTCGGCTCCGACGTCGAGGATCGCGAGCGGGACGCGGCGGAGGCGGCGCTGAAATAGCCGACATCATGACCGGCGCGGCGCGCGGCGGGCGGGATCTTCCGCTCGACCGAAGCGCCTGCGCGTGGTAGGTTCGAACGATGAAGATCGGAATCACATACGATCTGCGGCAGGACTATCTCGACCTCGGGTACGGGGAGGAGGAGACCGCCGAGTTCGACCGTCCCGACACGATAGACGCCGTCGAGCGCGCCCTTCGCGCGCTCGGCCACCGGACCGATCGGATCGGCAACGTCCAGGCCCTCACGCGTCGCCTCGCAGCGGGCGACCGCTGGGACCTCGTGTTCAACATCGCCGAGGGGCTGAACGGGATCGGGCGCGAGGCGCAGGTCCCCGCGCTGCTCGACGCCTGGGGGATCCCGTACACCTTCTCCGATCCGCTCGTGCTCTCGCTGACCCTGCACAAGGGGATGACCAAGCGGGTCGTGCGCGACCTCGGCATCCCCACGCCGGATTTCGCCGAGGTGCGGGAGATCGGGGACGTCGAGGCGGTCGACCTGCCGTATCCCCTCTTCGCCAAGCCGGTCGCCGAGGGGACGGGGAAGGGGATCGACGGGGCGTCGATGATCGCGGATCCCGCCAGGCTGCGGGAGGTCTGCGCGCGCCTGCTGCGCGACTACCGGCAGCCGGTGCTCGTCGAGACGTTCCTGCCCGGCAGGGAGTTCACCGTCGGGATCGCGGGGACCGGGGCGAAGGCGCGCGCGGTGGGGACGATCGAGGTCGTCCTCGGCGAGAATGCCGAGCGGCACGCCTATTCGTACGAGAACAAAGAACGGTGCGAGGAGCTCGTCGAGTACGTCCTCGTCGACGACGACGAGTCGCACCGGGCCGAGGCGACGGCTCTTCGCGCGTGGCGCGGCCTCGGTTGCCGGGACGCTGGACGGGTCGACTTGCGCTCGGACGCCTCCGGCACCCCCTGCTTCATAGAGGTCAACCCGCTGGCGGGGATCCACCCGGAGCACTCCGACCTGCCCATCATCTGCGCGAAGCGGGGGATCCCGTACGCGCGTCTCTTCGAATGGATCATAGAGAGCGCATCGGAGCGCATCACGTCCGGCGGGCCGCCGCCGGAGACCCTGACCGGACGAACCGGGAGCGGTGAAGATCGCGATCGTTCATAACGCCGTCCCCCCCGGCGCCGGCCCCGACGAGCGCGACGTGCTCGTGCAGGTCGATTCGGTCACGGGCGCGCTCTGCGCGCTCGGGCACGAGCCGTGGCCGCTGCCGGTCACCCTCGATCTCGCCCTCTTCGCGCGGCAGCTGGGCCGCCTCGAGCCGGCCCTCGTCTTCAACCTCGTCGAATCGCTCGACGGCTCCGGCAGGCTGATCCACGTCGTCCCCTCCCTGCTCGACCGCATGCGCGTCCCGTTCACGGGGTGCCCGACCGTGGCGCTGTTCGTCACGACCGACAAGATTCTCTCGAAGGAGATCATGCGCGCCGCGGGCCTGCCGACCCCCGGATGGGTCACCGCGGCCGGGCTCGCCGCCGGCGATCCGCCGCCGGATCTTCCCTGCATCGTCAAGCCGGTCGGCGAGGACGCCTCCGTCGGGGTCGACGAGCGGTCGCTCGTGACCGGGGCCGCGGATCTCGCCGGAGCGCTCGCAGAGATGGAGGCATCCTACGGGGACGCCTTCGCCGAGTCGTACGTGAACGGGAGGGAGTTCAATCTCTCGATCCTCGCCGGTCCGGCCGGCCCCGAGGTCCTGCCGCCGGCGGAGATCGTCTTCGAGGGGTACCCCGAGGGCAAGCCGCGGGTCGTCGGGTACCGGGCCAAATGGGACGAGGGATCGTTCGAGTACAGCCACACGGTGCGCAGTTTCGATTTCGCCGGGGCCGATTCCCCGCTCGTCGACTCGCTTCGCGCGCTCGCCCTGCGGTGCTGGGATCTCTTCGGCCTGCGCGGCTATGCCCGCGTCGATTTCCGGGCGGACCACAGCGGCGCTCCCTGGATACTCGAGGTCAACGCCAACCCCTGCATCTCCCCGGACGCGGGGTTCGTCGCCGCCGCCGGGCGGGCAGGACTGGGGTTCGAAGGCGTCGTCGAGCGGATCGTCGGCGATCTCCGTCGCCGCCTCCCGCGGGAGGATTGAGGCGGTGTTCCGCATCAGGCGCATCAACGACGACCTTCTCCCGATCGACCAGACGGCGATCAGGCAGGTGCAGGAGATCCTCAGGACGCAGTTCTGGGGGGTGCCCCGCAGCGAGATCGGATCGCTGCCGTCGCACCTTCGCGACCCGCTGAAATTCGGATTCCGCACGATCCTCTTCGTCGCCGACGACGAGCGGGGACGGGTGCAGGGGTTCGCCCTCATGCAGCACGCCACGGACCTCAAGTTCTGTTTCCTCGATTTCATATCGGCCGCCAAACGGCTGACGGGGCGCGGCGTCGGGGGCGCCCTGTACGACACGGTTCGCGAGACATCGCTCCAGCTCGGGGCGGTCGGGCTGTTCTGCGAGTGCCTTCCCGACGATCCGGCCCTCTGCGGCGACCCGCAGGTCCTGCGGCAGAACGCTGCGCGGCTGAGGTTCTACGAGCGGTACGGCGCCCGGCCGGTCGCGGGCACCGCCTACGAGACGCCGCTGCGCGAAGGGGACGACTGCCCGCCCTATCTCGTCTACGACGACCTCGGACGGGGGAGGCCCCTGCGGCGCGCGCGCGCGCGCCCGATCGTGCGGGCGATACTGGCGAGGAAGTACGGGAAGATCGTCCCCAGGGGATACATCGACATGGTCGTCGCCTCGTTCAGGGACGACCCGGTCAGGATAAGGGGACCGCGGTACATCGGGAAGACCGCGGCGGCGAGCGTGCCCCCTTCGCCGACTCGCGGCCTGGGGATCGCGCTGGTCGTCAACGACCGGCACGAGATCCATCATGTGGCCGATCGCGGGTATGTCGAGGCCCCCGTCCGCGTCGGTGCCATCCTGAAGGAGATCATGCAGACCGGGCTCTTCGAGCGTATCCAGCCGAGGCAGTTTTCCGAGAAGCATCTCGCCGCGGTCCACGACAGGGGGTTCGTCGCCTACCTCAAGCGGGTCTGCGAGAACGTCCCTCCGCAGAAGTCCGTC
This sequence comes from Candidatus Krumholzibacteriia bacterium, assembly GCA_028696635.1. GTDB lineage: Bacteria > Krumholzibacteriota > Krumholzibacteriia > Krumholzibacteriales > Krumholzibacteriaceae > JAQVGR01. Next base: position 8,095 of record JAQVGR010000013.1, read on the forward strand.
TATCCGTACGTCTTCCCGATCCGCAACGCGGCGCGACCGCCCCACGAGCTTCCCGTGCGCGCGGGGTACTACTGCATCGACACCTTCACCCCGCTCAACCAGAACGCGTACCTGGCGGCGAAGCGGTCGGTCGAATGCGCCCTCACCGCGGCGGAGTCCCTGCTCGCCGGGCACCGGATCGCCTACGCCCTGGTGCGCCCGCCGGGCCATCACGCCGAGCGGCGCGTCTTCGGGGGGTTCTGCTACTTCAACTCGGCGGCGATCGCCGCCGAGCGCCTGTCCGAGTTCGGCCCCGTGGCGATCCTCGATATCGATTACCACCACGGGAACGGCCAGCAGGACATCTTCTACGAGCGCGCGGACGTGCTGACCGTCTCGATACACGGCCATCCGCGGTTCGCCTACCCGTACTTCAGCGGATTCGCCGACGAGAAGGGAAAGGGACCGGGGGCGGGATTCAACCTGAACATCCCCCTCCCCGAGCACGCGACCCCCGCTCAACACCACGCGGCCCTCGAGCAGGCCCTCGCGCGGATCAGGCGCTTCGGACCGCGGTTCCTCGTCGTCGCTCTCGGCCTCGACACGGCCAGGGGCGATCCGACGGGAACGTGGCGGCTCGCGGCGAAGGACTTCGAGCGCAACGGCCGGTCGATCGGCCTCTCCGGGCGCCCGATCCTCGTCGTCCAGGAAGGGGGATACCGGGTGCGCTCGCTCGGCGTCAACGCCCGCGCCTTCTTCACGGGGCTCTGGAAAGGGTTCGTCGAGGGACGCGACGGGCGCGCGGCGGCCGGAAGGGAGAAGGGCGCGTGACGGCTGACGGACGGGAGCTGACCTGGCGGGAGATGGTCCGGCCGGAGGATGCCGGGGCGGTGCGGCGGATCGTCTCGTCGACGGGGTTTTTCTCGCCGGAGGAGATCGAGATCGCCGTCGAACTGGTCGAAGAGCGTCTTGCCAGGGGCGACGGCAGCGGCTATCATTTCATCTTCGCCGAGCGCGGGAGCAGGCCTGTCGGATACGCCTGCTTCGGTCCGATCCCGGCGACGCGGTTCAGCTGGGACCTCTACTGGATCGCCGTCGACGAGTCGGACCGGGGGGGCGGGATCGGCAGGCTGCTGCTGGAACGGAGCGAGCGGATCATCGCGCGAATGGGCGGGCGGAGGATCTACGCCGAGACATCGGGGCGGGCGCAGTACGAGCCGACGCGCGCCTTCTACCGCGCCTGCGGGTATGCGGAAGAGGCGGTCCTCGCCGAGTTCTACGCCCCCGGCGACGCCAAGCATTTCTTCGTGAAGGAGATCTGAGGCGCTGTCATGGATTTTCTCGATTCGAACCTGTTCCAGTGGGTGCTGCTCCCGCTGCTGATATTCACCGCGCGGATCGTCGACGTCTCGATGCAGACGGTCCGCATCGTCTTCGTCTCGCGCGGGCACCGTGTGCTCGCCCCCCTGATAGGATTCTTCGAGGTGATGATCTGGCTCGCCGCGATCGGCCAGATCATGCGAAACCTCGACAACGTCCTCTGCTATGTCGCCTACGGGGGCGGATTCGCCGCGGGGACCTGGATCGGGATGCTGCTCGAGGAGAAGCTCGCCATCGGCACCTGCCTCGTACGCGTCATCACGCAGCGGGATGCGACGGCCCTGATCGCGGCGCTTCGCGCGGCCGACTACGGCGTCACCCATATTCCCGCAGAGGGGATGAAGGGGAAGGTCAGCATCGTCTACACGGTCATCAGGCGCAACTGTCTCCCCGATGTCGTCAGGATCATCGAGGAGTTCAACCCCCGCGCCTTCTACACGATCGAGACGGTCCGCTCGGTGCGCGAGGGGGTCTTCCCCCTGCAGCATCCGACCGAGCTCCCGCTCGGTTCCCTGCGGCGCCTGCGCAAGGGGAAGTAGGGCAGCCCTCCGGCGCGAGATACCTCTTGCCCTGTTTTCCGTTAATAATTATTATTAAATAAGTCAGGATTCCGGTTTCCTGCAATCACGCGGGCGTCTTCACGGCGCTGCAGGCCCGGAGACTGGAAGTGCCATGAAACCGTTTTTGCTTATATCAATTACAGTATTCGCTCAGGCGCTGCTTTTGTCGGCGGCGCCGGGTCTGGAGGGAGAAATGTCGCATGTATCCGGCAAGATCGGGCATGAGGCGATCGCCACATTTGCCGGCGGGTGCTTCTGGTGCACCGAGTCGGATTTCGAGAAGGAGCCGGGGGTGATCAGCGTCGTCTCCGGGTACACCGGCGGCACGAAGGCGGATCCGACCTACGAGGAGGTCTGCTCCGGGAAGACCGGTCACTACGAGGCGGTCGAGGTCCGGTATGACCCGGCCGTGGTCGGCTACCTGCGCCTGCTCGAGCTGTTCTGGATGCACATCGACGCGGCCGATCAGGGAGGCCAGTTCTTCGACCGGGGGAGCCAGTACCGCAGCGCGATCTTCTATCACGACGAGGAGCAGCGCCGGCTCGCCGAGGGGTCCAGGCGGATCCTCGATTCGATGAAGCTCTACGACCGCCCCGTGGCGACGCGGATACTCCCCGCGGGGAGGTTCTGGGAGGCTGAGGACTATCATCAGGGATACTACATGACCTGTCCCGCGCAGTACGGGAGATACCGGGCCGGATCGGGGCGCGACCGCTTCCTCGGGTCGGTGTGGGACGGGGACGCGGCGAAGCGTTTCGGGACCCTGCTGCGCGAGGAATTCGGCTCCGGCGGGCCGGCGGAAAGCGAAGCGGAACACGGGCGCCCGGGATCCGCCGGCCCCCGGAGTGCGATCAAGCCCGACGAGGCGACCCTGAAGCGCACCCTGACCCCGCTGCAGTTCGAGGTGACGCAGCGGTGCGGGACCGAACCGCCGTTCGGCAACGAGTACTGGAACGAAAAGCGCGAGGGGATCTACGTCGACGTGGTCACCGGCGAGCCTCTGTTCAGCTCGACCGACAAGTACGATTCGGGATCGGGCTGGCCGAGCTTCACCCGTCCTATCGAGCCGGAGAGCGTGATCGAGAAGGTCGACGGAAGCCACGGGATGGTGCGCACCGAGGTGCGCTCGGGGCGCGGCGACTCGCACCTCGGGCACGTCTTCCCCGACGGCCCTGGGCCGGGGGGGATGCGGTACTGCATCAACTCGGCCGCGCTGCGGTTCATACCCAGAGAGGACCTCGAGAGGGAAGGGTACGGGGAGTACCTGAGCCTGTTCGGCGAAAAGTGACGCGGCGATCCCCCCGCAGGGGGAGTCGTTCAGCGGATCAGGACGAGTTTTCCCGTGCTCGTGGCAGCCGGCGCGCGGACTGCGTAGAAATAGATACCCGGACACAGATCCCCTCCTCCGACGGCGATCTCGTGGGCTCCGCGCCCGAGATACCCGTATCGCATGCGCTCCACCACCCGCCCAGCCGCATCGAACAGCAGGATATCGACCGGCCCCCCGGCACCGAGCGAGAACGATACGGTCGTCCGGCCCTCCGAGGGATTGGGGAAGAGGCGGACGGGCTCGTCCCATCCGGCGATCATGCCTGCGTCGGCGAGCGGTCCGACGACGAGGTCCTGCGCGGCGTTGATCGTCGATCCGGGGATCGGGGGAAGCCCGAGCAGGGCGAGGGCGAGGTTCGAGGTGCCGCCGTTGCGGATGGGCGGGGGCGAGGCGGCGTAATCGGGACGAGAGAGGCCGGGATTCTCCCGCGAGACCGGGTTGAGGTGGTACAGATCGATCCGCGGAGCCGCCCCCGCTCCCCAGACATATACCGGGACCGTGAAGTCGCACGGCAGCGCCGGATCGGAATGGCCGAGCCCGTACCCCCCGTGATCGGACGTCAGGATGACCGACGTCGCTCCCGCCAGGGCGGGATCACCCTCGATCGCGTCGAGCAGGAGCCCGACGAGCGAGTCGACCCTCGCGACCGACGCGAGGTAGCCGGCGCTCATCCATCCCGCGGCGTGCCCCGCCGTGTCAGGATCGCGCAGGTGCAGGAAGAGGTAGTGGATGTCGCCGGCGAGCAGGCCCGCGATCGCCGAGTCGACGAGCGCGGCGGTATCGTAGAGGTAGAGGTACCGGTCTATCTTGTCCCGCCCGTCGTCGACGCCGGCCAGGTCCGGCGCCCCGTTGACCGCGTCCCAGCTTCGGTCGAAGAAGGCGAACTTGCTCTTTCCCGCGTACAGCGCCGTGCCGAGCCCGTGGTCGTGGACGACGTCGAAGACCCCCGCCACGTACGAGCCGTGCACCGCGGCGAGGGTGGTATCCGGATCGTCGTTGAAGTCGACGCCGTGGCCGTCGGGACCGAGCACGCCGCGGCCGGTGAGCATACAGGAGTGGTTCGGCAGCGTGTTCGTGTAGTCGTAGTCGGTGCGCGCGTTGTCGGTCCGGGACCCTTCCACGCGCAGGCGATAGAGGTTCGGGGCGCCGCCGGGGCCGAGCGCCGTCACCGCGTCGGGGCGCAGGCCGTCGACGGAGATGTGTAACACCCGCCGCGCATCGGGCTCTGCCCGATGCGCGAGGGCCGGGACGGCTGCAGCGAGCAGAACTGCACATGCGGCGATCGAAGCCCCGGCGAGCCCGGACGCCCTTCGCAAGCCGGTTATGCACAGAGATCTTTCCATGCAAGGAGTATACATCAGGACAGGCCCCGGTGCACGCGCGACCGACTCTCTCAGCGGGACATGATCGTTTCGAGCGCGGCATCGAGCCGGTCCGGATAGGTCTCCATCGAGAGGTTCTCCTGTGCCCATCGGCGCGCCCCCGCGCCGAGCAGTTCGGCCTTCTGCGGGTCGTCGAGCAGCCCGGCGATCGCTTCGGCGAAG
>JAQVGR010000343.1 GCA_028696635.1 Candidatus Krumholzibacteriia bacterium
GCCGGGCACGGCGGCGCCGTGGCCGCGCCGATGGCCCGCAGGATCTTCTCCGAGTACTTCCATCCCACCGGCGCGGCGGGAGGTGCGCGATGAGCGGCCGTTTCCTGCGCAACCTCGACTGGCTGATCCTGCTTGCGACGGTCCTGCTGATCGCCGTCGGGCTGCTCAACCTCTACTCGGTCGGACATGTCCCCGAAGATTTGCGCGAGATGGTCGCGGGGCGGGACATCCTGTTTTTCCAGCGGCAGCTTCTCTGGGCGCTGCTGGGGTTCGCGGCGATGGCCGCCGCCTTCTCCATACCGTTCCGCTACTACGAGGGGGGAGCGGTCGTGCTCTATATCGCGACGCTGCTGCTGCTCGTGGCGGTTCTCTTCCTCGAGCCGGCCAAGGGGTCGAGCCGGTGGATCGCCCTGGGCGGATTCCGCGTGCAGCCGAGCGAGCTGGCGAAGATCTCGCTGATATTCATCCTGGCCCGGTTTCTCGCCGAGAAGCGGCACGATCCGAACCGCCTGCGCATCATCATCGTCGCCTTCGGCGCGGTGATCGTTCCCGTGCTGCTCGTCATGAAACAGCCCGATCTCGGAACGGCCCTGGTGTTTCCCGCGCTGCTGCTGCCGATCTTGTACTGGCGGGGGCTCGACGAAGGGGTCATGATTCTCTTCCTGACCCCCGTGGCGAGCGCTTTCCTCACCGTCTTCAGCCAGAGCGTGCTCGGGGAGGGGAAATATCCCTATCCCCTGCTGATCCTGTTCGTCGCCATACTGGCGATCGCCTACCGGCGCAGGGCGAGGCTTCTGCAGAGCATCATGCTCGTGGCTACGAACCTCGCCGTGATGCTGGTCATCCCGACGCTCATCGACCGGCTGAAGCCGTACCAGCAGCAGCGGATCTTCGCGTTCCTGCGCCCCGAGTCGGACATCCTCGGCTCGGGCTGGCAGGTCTACCAGTCGAAGGTCGCCATCGGATCCGGCGGATTCTCCGGGAAGGGGTTCCTTCACGGGACGCAGAAGCTGCTCGCCTTCCTCCCCGAGCGGCACAGCGACTTCGTGTTCTCCGTGCTGTCCGAGGAGGCGGGGTACCTCGGGGCGCTCGGCGTGATGATGCTGTTCCTCGTCATCATCGTCAGGGGCCTCTATCTAGCCACGAAGGTCAAGAGCCGGTTCGCGTCGCTGGCGGTGATCGGCATCTGCTCGTACTTCGCGTTCCATCTGCTGGTCAACGTCGGGATGACGATCGGGCTGGCGCCGGTCACCGGGATCCCCCTGCCGCTGATCAGCTACGGAGGGAGCTCGATGCTGGTGAGCTGCTTCCTCATCGGCGTCCTCCTGAATTTCAGCGCCAGCTTCTACGAGTACTGACGCGGGGAGCGTGCCGGAGTGAGAGAGATCATCGATACGGTCCTGCAGGCGGCTCTCGACGCGGGGTGCGAGTGCGAGGTCTACACCGAGACGGTCGAGCGTTTCTCGGTCGACGTCTACCGCGGCGCCGTCGAGTCGGTCGACCGCTCGCGCGACGCCGGCGCCGCCGTGCGGATCTGCGCCGGGGGACGGACGGGGTTCGCCTGGACGAGCGATCTCGGCCGGGCCGCGGTCCTCGCCGCGGTGGAGGCGGCCGTCGGCTCCGCTCGCCAGGCGGGCCGCTGCGATTTCGACGTTCTCGCCGACGCCGGCGAGGGGGAGTGCCCCCCGGGGCAGGTCGGGCCGTGGCCGATCGACCGTCTTGCCGGGTCGAAGATCGAGGGGGCGCTCGCGATGGAGGCGGCGGCGCTCGGCGCCGACCCGCGCATCGCCAACACGGAGAGCGCCGGGTATTCGGAGTTCACCGCACAGGTGATCGTTGCCGGCACGAGGGGATTCCGCCGCAGCGAGCGCAGGGGGATGTGCGCGTGCGCGGCGGGAGCGGTCGCCGGCGGATCCGGCGAGATGCGAACGGGTTATTACTACTCGCAGGCGGCCGACCCGGCCCTGCTCGACTTCGCCGCGGTCGGAGCGGAAGCGGCGAGGCGTGCTGCGTCGCTGCTCGGAGCGCGGCCGCTTCCGACGGGACGGTACCCGGTCGTCTTCGACGGGATCGCGTTCGCCGAGATCGTCTCGCTGCTGGCGGAATGCCTCTCAGGCGAGATGGCGGTGCGAGGCACGACGGTCTTCGCCGGTTCGCTCGGACGCGCGGTCGCTCCCCCGATCTTCTCGCTCGTCGACGATCCGTTCCTCCCCGGCGGGTGCTTCAACGCGGGATTCGACGACGAGGGGGCGGTCCGCCGCCGGCGGATGCTGATCGAGGGGGGCGTCCTGCGGGAGTTTCTCCATACGAGCCGTTCGGCGCGCGAGGCGGGAGGGCCCGCCCTGCCGGGGAGCGCCCAGCGGGGCTCGTACCGCAGCCTCCCCTGCGCCGGGCCGACGAATCTGTACGTCGTCCCGGCCGCGCCGGGGGGAGCGGATCCGGTTGAATCGCTCCGGGACGGCCTCTATATTCAGGACGTGATGGGAGCGCATACCGCCGACCCGATCTCCGGCGATTTCTCGGTCGGGATACAGGGGCGACGCGTGAGCGGAGGCCGGCTGGCCGAGCCGGTGAGCGGCATGACCGTCAGCGGGACGGTGACCGGTCTGCTCTCGGGGATCGCGATGATAGGCGATCGTGCGAAGTTCTCCGGGCCCTGCGGTTCGCCCGACGTGCTCGTCGAAGGGCTCAGTCTCGGCGGACGATAAGGAGGCGGTCATGCATCCGGTGCTGATCAGGCTGGGAGCGCTGCGGATCTACTCGTACGGCTTCATGCTCGCGCTGAGCTTTCTCGTGGGCATACTGCTCGCCAGCCGCCGCGCGCGCCGGCGCGGGATCGACCCCGACATGATATACGACCTGAGCATCGTGCTCGTCCTCGCGGCGGTGATCGGCTCGCGCGGGCTCTATATCCTCACGCACCGGGAGCATTTCCACGGCCTGCTCGACGTGGTCGCGCTGTGGCAGGGAGGCGCGACCTACTACGGCG
>JAQVGR010000344.1 GCA_028696635.1 Candidatus Krumholzibacteriia bacterium
GCGTGCCGACGAACAGCGAGGAGAAGACGAGGGGGACGACGATCATGCGGATCAGGCGTATGAAGAGGGTGCCGATCGGGCGGATCTGCTCGGCCTGAGGCCCGAGCAGGAGCCCCAGGGGGACCCCGGCCAGCAGGGCGAGCAGTATCTTCGTGTGGAGCCTCGTCCGGTACAGCCATCGAAGCGGATTCATGCGGCCCCCCGATGCCGGCGGGAGCCGGGAACGGCGCCCGCGAAAACGGTTGAATTCGCCACTACTCTACGTCAAACTGTATCATATTCAAGGGAATTTCGGCGAAAGGCCGTTCTGAGCGGGGGAGTGTGGCCGATGCGCCCGAAGATCAAAGCGATGGTGCTCGCCGCCTCGGCGATCGCCTCCCTGACGGCCGCCTCGGCGGGATGCTCGACGGGCGAGGACGCCTACGCGCGGGCCCGCGAGGCGATGGTGCGCACGCAGATCGCCGGGCGGGGGATCTCGGACGCCCTCGTCCTCGAGGCGATGCTCGCGGTGCCGCGGCACCGGTTCGTGCCGGCGCGGCTGCGCGGGTTCGCCTACGTCGACAACCCGCTGCCGATAGGGCTCGAGCAGACGATATCGCAGCCGTACATCGTCGCGCTGATGACGGAGTCGCTGCGGATCGGTCCCGGCGCCCGGGTCCTCGAGGTCGGCACCGGCTCGGGATACCAGGCCGCCGTGCTCGCCGAGATCGCAGACTCGGTCTTCACGATCGAGATCATCCCCGAGCTCGCCGCCTCGGCCGCCGCGCTCCTCGACTCTCTCGGGTACGACGCCGTGATCGTCAGGGCCGGGGACGGGTTCGACGGGTGGCCCGCGAAGGCCCCGTTCGACGGGATCATCGTCACCGCGGCGGCCCCCGAGGTGCCGCCGCCGCTCGCGGGCCAGCTCGCCGACGGAGGACGGCTCGTCATCCCGATCGGCGACGAGCGACAGGATCTGCACATCTACGAGAAGACGGGGGATGCGCTTCGACTGCTCGGGACCCTTCCCGTACGGTTCGTGCCGATGACGGGAAAGATACGCTCAACCGGAAAGGAGTGATCATGCGTATGCTCGAAATGCGCTGGATCCGCGCCGCCGCGGCGGCGACGCTGCTTGCGGCCGCCGGATGCGCCGCCACGGGGATCAACAAGGGCCAGTTCAACATCATCTCCTCGGACGAGGAGGTCAGCACGGGGGCCGAGTTCGCCTCGCAGGTCGACTCGCAGTTCACCATCCATGACGACCCCGTCCTGACCGCCTACGTGCAGTCGGTCGGCGACCGCGTGACCGCCGTCTGCGACCGGCGCGATATCGAGTACCGGTTCGCCGTGATCCGCGAGGACCAGGTCAACGCCTTCGCCCTTCCCGGCGGGTATATCTACCTCTATACCGGCCTGATGAAGACGATAGACGACGAGGCCCAGCTCGCCGCCGTCATCGCGCACGAGGTGGGGCACGTGACGGCGCGCCACGCGACGGAGCGGCTCACGGCGATGTACGGCTACCAGGTCGTCGCCTCCCTGATCCTCGGCAGCGACCCGAACCGGTTCGCGTCGCTGGTGGCGGGGATCTTCTCGACCACGGGGTTTCTCGCATACAGCAGGTCGAACGAGTTCGAGGCGGACCGGCTGGGGACGACCTACGCCTACCAGGCGGGGTACGATCCGGCCGGGATGAGCGAGCTGCTCGGTAAGTTCCTCGACACCGAGCAGCGGCAGCCCTCGAAGCTCGAATCGTGGCTCTCGACGCACCCGCCGACGGCCGACCGGATTTCGGGTGTGCAGTCGGTGATCGCCTCGCTCCCGGCGCGCGCGGGAGGGACGCGCAACGCCGCCGCCTTCGCGAAGATGAAGGCCCGTCTCCCGTGAGCGGACGCCGCAGCAGCCGCGCGACGACGCTTTACCGGGCGGTCAGATCGAGGGATACCTGATCCCGAAGCGGCGCGAGTAGTAGAGGCGCGTGAGCGCGAGGACCGCCGCCAGCCAGGCGAGATAGACGGGGTAGAAGACGGCCGCCGCCGCCGAGTAGCAGAGCGTCGCCGCTCGCGCGGGCATCAGGACGGCGCGATCGTCTGCGGCCCGTCCCCGGCGGGCCGCCATCATGAACAGCGGGAGCGAGACGAGGGCGCAGATCAGCGCGACGGTGTTCCCCGCGGCCGCCGCCGCCCCCGCCGACGCGGTCATGAGGATCCCCGCGGCCACGGTCCCCTTTCCCCTCCCCAAGGCTACCCCGCTGGTGCGCAGGCCGCAGGCGCCGTCCCCCTCTATGTCCGCAAGCGTGGTGAGCAGGTGCACCGCGGCGACGGCGAGCGGATAGGGGGCCAGCACGAAGATCTCCCGCAGCGGTGCGCCGATCGCCGTCCAGCCGGCCAGCGTGTTCACCAGGCCGCTCCCCAGTCCGCTCGCGACTAGGTCGAGGACGGGGCGCCGCTTGAGCCTGACCGGCTCGAGCGAGTAGCCCAGGCCGAGCAGCAGCCCCGCGCACAGCGCGGCGAGGAAGGTCCGCGGGAGGGTCAGGGCGGCCGCCGCGAGGGCCGCCGCGACGAGCAGCGCCGCCTCCGTCCACGCGGCCCGGGCCGGGACGATCCCGTGGGAAAGGAGGAAGAGCTTCCCGTTGGCCCGGTCGGATTCGCGGTCCGCGATCTGGTTGACGATGTAGACGGCCCCCATCATCGCCGTGAACGACGCGATCCCGGCGAGCAGCGGGAGGACCGGCGCCGCCGCCCCCGCCCGGGCGCCGTGCGAGGCGCCGAGGAGGAAGAAGGTCCAGACCGGCAGGAGGATCGCCGGCCGGAGCAGGAAGACGAAATCCGCGGCGACCGCGCGCTCCGGCAGGCGGGGCGGCCTGTTTGCTACTGCTCGATCCATTGCACCAGGTGACGCTTGAGCTTCCTCGTCGTGGTGCGCGGGAGCTCGCTGTCGCGGATCTGGAACTCGGTGATGTGCTTGTAG
>JAQVGR010000345.1 GCA_028696635.1 Candidatus Krumholzibacteriia bacterium
GTGAGCCTCCGCCAGTACTCGATGTCCTTCACGAACGGGGCGCCCCCCGGGTCTTCGGCGATCGGCCTGCTCCGGTTGCACTCTATGCTGCAGAGCATGATGTTGACGTTCGGCCGGGGCGCGAGGCTCGCCGGCGCGGAGCGCGAGTACTGGTAGGCGAGGGTCGAGATGACCTTGCCGGGGAACTCGTCGGCGACGCGGTTGACGAACGAGAGCAGCGAGCCCGACGGCGATCCCTCTGCCTCGTCGATCGCCCTGCAGGCGGCGCATTGACAGGGTATGTAGGTGTCGTTCTGCGAGACCGACCAGTAGCGGGCGCCGGGATTCTCCTTCATCCGCGCGCGCAGCTCCTCCACGACGATCCGGAAGACGCCGGGGTTCGTCAGGCAGAGCTGGCCGTGCGGGGTGCGCACGCCTCCGATCTCCGAGAAATACTCCGGATGCGGGTCGAAGTGCCGCTCGGGCGGAACGAGATCCTTGAACGTATGGACGAACAGCCCCCAGTCGTCGAGGCCGTGCAGCTTGTGCCAGTCGTCGTAGGCGGGATCGTGGAGGTTCTGCATCCGGAACGAGATGACGGGGACCTGCGTGTCGTCTATCGGCGAAAGCGTGATCGTCGGCAGCTTCGGCACTACGGTGACGGCGTGGCTGTATTTTCTGCATCCGAGGTATGTCTCGATGAATGTGTAGACGGCGTTTCGGATGCCGGTCTCCGTCGCTGCGGTCAGGTAGAGGCTCCCGTCCCCGGAGTATATGCGGAACCCCTCGGGGCCGAGACCGCTCAGGTCGAGGCTCTCGTCGGACGACCTGCCGACCTCGAGGACGATGAATCCTGTTTCGCCCGTCCTCTCCGGCACGATCGCAAGCCTGGCCCCGGAAACCCGTTCGATATACGCGAGCAACGTGTCGGCGCTCGCGCGGATGCCGGGGGAGGGATTCTCGCCGAGGTATGCCGCGAAACCGCTCCGACCGTCCTGCGTCAGCTCGATGGCGCCGGATGAAGCTCCCGGGCCGGACGGGAACCGGAAGGTCCAGGCGTGCCGGCAGGGGGGAGCGGCGCGCACGGAATCGGGCACATGTATCTCGAATCCCCCGCCGCTCGACGTACAGGGGAGGGCCCCCGGGACGCCGAGCATCTCGACGACGCTTCCCTCGGGTGTGGAGAACGAGGCGATCCGTACGGTTTCCGGTACTGTCTCCTCACCATCCCCAACGCAGAGGATCGCGTTGATCATCCCGCCCGGCGAGCGGGTGTAGCAGATCCGGCCCTCGGTGTACGGCTCGACGGCGCGCGTGCGGTAGATCGCCTCACCGTTCACCCGCATCCACGCGCCAAGCTCCTCGAGGCGCACGAGCGCATCGGGCGGGAACTCCCCCTCGGGGCTCGGCCCGATGTTGAGCAGGAGGTTCCCTCCCTTCGCCACGACATTGACGAGGGTGCGGATCAGCTGCGGCGCGGGCTTGTACACATCGCCGGGGGCGTAGCTCCACGAGGTCGCCATCGTCATGCATGTCTCCCAGACGCAGTCGAGCGGGGACTCTGGCACCTCCTGCTCGGGAGTCCGGTAGTCCTGGTACGGCCCCTCGACGGCGCGGTCGACGATGATCAGCCCCGGCCGGAGCGATCGGGCCATCGTGGCTATCGACGGCATGTCGATGTCCTGATCGCCCGGATGCGTCCCCCAGCGCGGCGAATCTTCCGTCATCGGCTGCACCCATCCGCCGTCGAGCCAGAGGATGTCGACGGGCCCGTACCCGTTCATGAGCTCCTCGATCTGGTTGAAGGTGAAGCGTTTGAACGCCTCCCACTTCTCGGGGTATGCGCCGATGTCGTAGTTCACGTTGCGGTCGAAGGGGGGGAAGTACGGCCACCAGTAGTCGGGGCAGTGCCAGTCGGGCTTGGAGAAGTACGCGCCGATCCCGAACCCCCGCCGGCGGAAGGCGTCGAAGATCTCCTTCGTGATATCCGCCCGCGGGCTTGCGCTGAAGGGGCACCCCGGGTCGGTGATCCGGTACCCGGTCTGTTTCGTGTCGAACATGCAGAAGCCGTCGTGATGCTTCGTCGTGAAGATGACATACCGCATCCCCGCCTCGCGCGCCGCCGCCGCCCACGAGTCCGGGTCGAAACGGACCGGATCGAATGTCGTCTTGAGGTCCTCATACGCCCGCCGGTATTCGTCGTAGTCGTGCGCATGAGGGCCGCGGCGCCTGCACCAGTCCTCGTCCTCGGGGCAGAGGCTCCAGCTCTCGACCACCCCCCACTGGCTGTACGGCCCCCAGTGAATGAGCAGGCCGAGCTTCATGTCCTGGAACCATTCGAGATTCTGCCGGACCAGGGGTTCGATTTCGGTTCCTTGCGCGGGAGCCGGTGCAGCGAGACCGGCGAGGGGGACGAACAGAAGGACAAGGCAGGCGGCGGCGACGCCGGGGATTCGAAGAAGGCACATCGGATGGTCGCTCCGGATCTGGAAACTGGTGCGAAGCCTCCGCATCGTGATGCAGCGCCAAGTATATCCCAGGGATCATCCCCGATCAATTGAAGATCGCAACAAATATTGCTTCTCAAACTTCAGATCTTGTGAATATGCTGCCGCTGAGATAGCAGCGAATGTCGGTGCCGCCCCGCGGCACGAGCATTCAACCGTATGTGTCGACCAAGGAGGCATGGCTATGGCGAGACGCCACTGTCTTTCGTCGTTCCTCGCGCTCCTCTGCGCTCTCTTCGCCGCCGCCGCGGCGAGCGCCCAGTGGGCGAAGGACGGGATCCCCGTCGGCAGCGCCGACTTCGACCAGAACGCTCCGTTCATCGTTCCGGACGGGGCGGTCGGAGCGATGATCGCCTGGCAGGATTTCCGCTCGGGCAGCGAATATGACATCTACGGCAACAGGGTCGGAGCGGACGGCTCCGTGTATGGAGGTCCCGGCGGCGTGCCGCTCTGTTCGGCAGCGGG
>JAQVGR010000346.1 GCA_028696635.1 Candidatus Krumholzibacteriia bacterium
GTCCTCCAATTTCGCCGTCGGTCTGCAGGCCGGGTTCGGGTCCCTGCGCAGCAGGGATTTCGGGCAGCTGAGCATGTATTCCCTCATCGCGTCGTCCCGGATGTACGTCAATCCCGTCGACGCGGGAACGAACGGGTTCGTAGGGGTGGGGATCGGCGGGGGAAGGATCAGCGGCACGAGTATCGAGGAGACCCAGTTCATCCTACAGTTCAACGGAGGGCCCCGGTTCATCATGGGCGAGCGCTCATCGTTCGAGCTGTACGTCAATCTCCAGGTCCGTCAGTCGGACCTGTCGCAGAACAACCTGTCGCTGGTCTTCTCGCTGACGTACCAGTAGGGGGGATCATGAAACGGTTGACAGTTATCGCCTGTGGGGATACCGGTTCGGAATCGCGGGCTTCGGGCGCACAGCGCCGCATGTCCTGTTCGGTGGAGTCCTCGACGTGAACTCCTGGCAGGGCGGAGCCGAGCTGTTCGTGCTCGAACTCTTTCCATCGATGCGCATAGACCGCATCCTCGGGGAAGGGAGGGGCGTCGACCTGTTCTTCCAGGCCGGTATGGGGCTCTCGTTCGTGGGAAGCAGCGGCGGGAATTACTTCACCGGGGATTGCATCGGATGCTCGAGTTCCGGGGGAGGGTCGGACTCCATCATGGACGCGGCGACCTTCGGATTCAACGTCGGGCTCGGGATACGGACGCGGCGTGGGGGATGGGTCGACTTCGAGTTCGTCCCGAAGTTCCACATGAGCTTCCCCGGCGACGACACCAATTCCTTTGTCTCCTTCGACATAAGCGTTATACTGGGAACTCCCGGCGGGTGATTCTCGAACGTACGGCCCGGGATATTTACAGAATGGGAGGGCACGGCCATGAAGAGAGCGCTTGTCCTGATGGCGATCATGCTGTCGTTCATCGGTGTCCGCCAGATGTATGCCCACTGCGAGGTGCCCTGCGGGATCTACGACGATCCGCTCCGGATCGCGTTGATCCGCGAGCACATCACGACGATCGAGAAATCGATGAAGATGATCGTGGATCTGACCGGCGAGGACGGGAAGAACTACAACCAGATCGTGCGATGGATCAGCAACAAGGAACACCACGCCGAGGAGCTGCAACACATCGTCTGGCAGTACTTCATGACCCAGCGGATCAAGCCGGCCGCCGCGGACGACGAGGAGGGACGCGCCGCGTACCTGGAGCAGCTCACGCTGCTCCACGAGCTGCTGATCGGGGCCATGAAATCGAAGCAGACCGTCGATCTCACCCATGTCGCGGCGATGCGGGATGTCGTCGACCGGTTCGAGGCGTCGTACCTGAAGGGAAAGTGAACGGCGGCTGATTCGTACGGAGGCACGGGAGGGGAGACCGGAGAGCCTGCGTGGACGACGAAGTCAGGAAGGAAATAGAGGAGATCATCGGGGGCATGCAGTGCCCCAAGGATTTCCTGTGCTACTCTCGTTCGCCTTCGGGGAGCGGCTGTTCTGCAAGTGCCCGCTCCGGTACTATCTGGCGCATAATCTGAAGAGGTGAGAGGGGGAGACGGACCGCGTGAGCGAATATCGTCCCGAAGATATTCTGTACCGGTCGATCGGGATCGTCCGCTCTCCGTACACCGGACCCTCGGGGACTCCGATACAGGCGAAGGCCGACGACGGGACAGAGGCGCGGGTCGAGGTCTTTCCCGAGTTCGTCGAGGGGCTTGACGGCCTCAAGGGATTCTCCCACGCCATCCTGCTCTATCATTTTCATCTCTCGAAGAAGGCGCGGCTGAAACAGAAGCCGTTCCTCGACCAAGCGGGAGGGAATATCCATATGCGTTATGCTCGCTCTATCTGATCAAGGGAGGCTCAAGCGATGAATTGGATATCTGGACTTACAAGCCGGGCGAATGAAAGGTCGCATCGTTTCACGGCGATCGATCTGAAGCTTGTTCAATGTATGGGCATTTTCGTGGCGTTGATTATCGTCAAGCTGATACCCCAGATCATGAGAATCGATGTGTGGTGGTTCGTCGGGCTGTTCATTCTATTCTCGATCCGTCCGATATTCGTGTTTCTGAGGAAGGGCTGACGGCATCTTGCAGCATCCGATGATTGCCGGCAGGCGCAAGAGACTATTGACAGGTGAAGAACCGTCCACCCCAGAAGTGGGGATATAAGTGGCTGCTATCACCGAAAAGAAGGAGCTGGGGATCGATTAAGGCTCTGTACAAATGATGCACAGGCAATTACCCTGATAAAGATCGCGGAAAGGAGCTCGGCTGTGCCCATCATACATGCCAATGTGTGGGAGGGGTTCGGGGAAGAGAAAGCGAAGAGCGTCATCGTGGGCGTTACGAAGGTGTTCGTGGACCTCGGCGTTCCGGAGCACGCGGTCGAGGTCGTTGTTCACGAAATCCCGAAAACGCATTGGGGCATAGGCGGCGAACCGGCGTCGGAAAAGTTCACAGGTATGGACGGCCGGGTCCGGAGGTGAAAATGGCGTTGAAGGCCGGATTGCTGTCCGCGGCGCTCTGCTGCATCCTGGCGGCGTTCGGATGCGACGATCCGACTCCCACCGGCGACTGCAGGATATACGACCATGTGCTGGAAGAGCAGATGCGCTTCCATTCCGGCCACGACACCGTCTCGCTGTTCTTCGCCGCCGATGAGGCCTACGAGGCTCCCATCAGCAGCACGCAGGCCGCCGATGGTGATCTCCTGGATTCCCTGATCGTCGAGATATACGCATACGGGCAATCGTACAGCCCCTATCCCGATCCTCAGACCGGATTCGCGTGGTACTCGGACTCGCTGTTCATCTGGTATTCCCGGCGCACGTTCGATCCGTACCGGATCGACGAGCGGTTCGGCCTTGCCCGGAGGACGCCGCCGTGCCCGCCGATCGAGTTCTACAGGATCGATTACGTGCACGTACGGCACGCCGAGGGGCTTGTCGTG
>JAQVGR010000347.1 GCA_028696635.1 Candidatus Krumholzibacteriia bacterium
GTCCAGGGTGGCGGGCATGGTAGAAGCGGGGATTTTGGCCCGCGCTCCCGCGCGGGCCCTCTTCTCCTCCCGCTCTACCGCCCCCCGAAGCTCCCCCCACACCCTCTCCCCAAAGAGAAGAAGCCTCATCAAAGCAGGAACAGGGGGGTCATGATGTCCCTTCCTGTTCCCACGCTCTTCATATTATGCATTCCTTTCATTCTCGACTCCCGTGCTATACTCCCGCCGGCGTCCGTCTTCTTCGGGGGGTCGAGCGGCAGTGTATCACAGATCCGCCATATATATATCGGCGTTTTGGGCTCTGCTCCTCCCGGCGCTCGCGGCCTCCCCGGCGGCCGGTGAACCCCCGGCCGCGGATCGCCCACGCATCGGCCTCGCGCTGAGCGGCGGGGGCGCCCGCGGCGCGGCCCATATCGGCGTCCTCAAGGTCCTCGAGGAGATGCGGATCCCGATCGACTGCGTCGCCGGCACCAGCATGGGCTCGATCGTCGGCGGGATGTACGCGATGGGGATGACCCCGGCCGAGATCGAGGAACTCGTTTCGACGATCGACTGGTCGGACGCCTTCCTCGACGACATCCCGCGCGACGACCGATCGTTCCGACGCAAGCGCGACGACGACTCCTACCTCGTCAGGCAACGCCCGGGGATCTCCGGGTTCACGTTGCGCTTCCCCCCGGGGATCCTGAACGGCCAGAAGATCGACCTCCTGCTCAAGCGGCACACGATGCCCGCCCGGGAGGTGCGCGACTTCGACGATCTCGGCATCCCCTACCGCGCCGTGGCGGCCGATATCGAGACCGGCGAGCAGATCGTGCTCGGCGGGGGCGACCTCGCCCTGGCGATACGGGCGAGCATGTCGATCCCGATCGTCTTCGCGCCGCGCGAGATCGAGGGGCGCCTGCTCGTCGACGGCGGGATCGCCTGCAACCTGCCGATAGACGTCGCCCGCGCGATGGGGGCCGACATCGTGATCGCCGTCGATATAAGCACTCCGCTCGCCGGGCGCGACGAGCTGCGATCGGTGATCGACATAGCCGACCAGGTATCGTCGATCCTCACCCGCCGCAACACCGACGTGCAGATCGGGGAGCTCGGACCCGGCGATCTCTTCATCGCCCCCGACCTCGGCGACATCACGACCGCCTCGTTCGGGCGCTCCGCGGAGGCGGTCCCCGTCGGGTACGCGGCCGCCGACACGATCCGCTCCCTGCTCGCGCATCTCTCCGTTTCCGAGGAGGAGTACGCCGCCTGCGAGCGCAGGAGGCGGCGCCTGCTCCCCGCCGAACCGCCGACCATCGACGGCGTGCGCGTCGAGAACGACTCTCGCCTCGCCGACGGGGCGATCACGAGGCGCCTGGGGATCGAGGCGGGAGTACCGCTCGACGTCGACGGGCTGGAGGAAGACATCGCCCGCCTCTACGGCCTCGAGCTGTTCGAGTCGGTCTACTACGACGTCGGCGAGGAGGGAGAGCGGTCGATTCTGGAGGTCAAGGCCAGGGAGAACTCCTGGGGGCCGAACTACCTCCAGCTCGGCGTGGCGGTCTTCGAGGACTACGAGCAACCGAACTTCAACCTCGCCCTCGCCTATACACGCACGGCGATCAACCGTCTCGGCGGCGAATGGCGCACCGGGATACAGCTCGGCCAGGAGCCGGGGGCCTTCACCGAGCTCCACCAGCCGCTCGATCTCTCCCTGAAATACTTCGCCCATGTCCGCGCCTCGATCGGCGAGGACGCGGCGAACATCTTCGATCCGGACGGGAACCGGATCATGGAGCTCGGGGTGCGGCGCGGCGGGATCGAGGCGGCGCTCGGGCGCGAGCTCGGCGCCTGGGGAGAGGTGCGCGGGGGAGTTCTGCGCGAATCGGGGCGGATCGAGGTGCTGACCGGAGATCCCGCGATCCCCGACGAGGAGTTCGACGCGGGCGAGGCGTACGTCCAGTTCTACGTCGACGAGCTCGACGCGCTGACCTTCCCCCGCTCGGGATGGAGCCTTCGGCTGCGCGGGACCGCCGGGATCGAGGATCTCGGCTCGGACGGGGAGTTCCGGCAGGGGACGGCGGAGGGATCCCTCGCCCTCTCGAAGGGACGGTTCACCGTCTTCCTCGGGGCTCAGACGGGGACGACGCAGGACAGCGACGCACCGTTCCAGAGCCGTTTCCGCCTCGGCGGATTCGCGAGCCTCTCGGGGCTCGAACAGGACGAGCTGATCGGCCAGCACATGGGGCTGCTGCTCGGCACCGCCTACGTACGCCTGCGCGGCGGAAGCACGGCTGCGGTCTACGCGGGGGGCTCGCTCGAGTACGGGAACGTCTGGGAAAGCCGCTCAGAGATCACGGCGGAGAGCGGCGTACCGGCGGGGAGCGTCTTCGTCGGGATCGACACGCCGATCGGACCGATCATGCTCGCCTTCGGCCTCGCCGAGGGGGGCCGCACCAACTACTACCTCTCCCTCGGCCAGGCGCTCGCCCGTCACCGCGCGGGGCTGTGGACACGCCGGTGAGTTCGGCCGTTTCCTACCCGGCGCTCCCCGAAACCCCTTGATCGTTTTCCCAAGCGGGAAGAAGTAGAAGAACAGGACCGGGTAGAGCGCCCAATCGGCGAGCCCCGCCGCGCTCAAGCCCGCGAAGACGAAGATAAGCAGGTGCATCCGGATGACGTTGGCGTACGGGAGGAACATGTTCGGCCCGTCGGCCTTCTCGTAGGCCCTGCGCAGGTCGGGCAGGCGCGACCATGCACTGAAGAGGATGAAGATCCAGTACCGGCTGACGGCGGCGCCGACGACCGTCGCGAAGAAGGCGAACGTCCCTCCGATCGACTCGCCGAACGGCGAGCCTTCGATTATCGGGAAGAACCCGTTAAGGAAGAGCCCGTGCACGAAGTGGAACCCGCCGAAGTGGATCGTGAAGAAGCCGAGAAAGAACATG
>JAQVGR010000348.1 GCA_028696635.1 Candidatus Krumholzibacteriia bacterium
AGCCCCCACATCGGCGCGTCGGCGGCCGAGCGCGCGAGGGTGTCGCGGTCGTCGCCGTGCATCGCCACCGGCACGCCGTAGCGGCGGGCGATACCGGCAGCCGCGGCGAAATGATCGCTGTGCCCGTGGGTGAGCACGACGAGGACGGGGCACACCCCGGCGCCGTCGATGTACGAGGCGATCCGGTCCTCGTCCCCGCCCGGATCGATAACGACGGCCTCGCCGCTCCCGGGGCAGGAGAGGACGTAGCAGTTCGTGGCGAGCGGTCCGACGACTATCGTCTCGACGTTCATAGAATCCTTTCCGACGGCTCAGGGCCGGGGCACCGCAGGGCCCCGGTCGGACAGACGAGCGCCGCCAGCCCGCAGGGGCGGCATCGCTCGGGGAAGACCTCGAGGGTCAGCCCCACGATGACAAGCGCTTCGGCCGGGCAGACGGCGCTGCAGGCTCCGCAGGCGATGCACGCGCCCCGGTCGACATCGATGCCGGCGCGCGGCGCGCTGTTGCCGATATCCATCGATGCTACCTCTTCAGGATCCCGGCGGCAAGCCGGAAAACGAGCCGGGGATCGGAGCGGGCGAGCGCCAGCAGGAGCCTGAGCGGATCGACGCCGCTCTCGCCGATCAGCCCCGGCGTGCGTCTCATGCGGCCGATCACCCGTTCCATCGCATCATCGCCGAGTCCGTAGAAGAATTGCGCGGCGCGCCAGAACCGCTTGTTGGCGCGGCCCGTCGTCCGGTTCCACCGATCGGTGTACCGGGAGAGCGCGCGCGCCGTCGGTCCTCCGCCGGCAAGCGCCTCCACGATCGTCCCGGCGGCGAGATCGGCCCCCTCGAGGGCGTTGACGATCCCCCCTCCGGAGAACGGGTTGTTCTGGTTGGCCGCCTCGCCGACGGCGAGGTACCCGCCGGTCGCCAGCCGCGGCAGGCCCCGCGCGACGATCGTCCCGCCGACGACCAGTCGCTCGCGCGACGCCCCGGGGCATTGGCGCGAGAGGAAGCGCTCGAGGTAGTCTATAGCCCGGATTCCCCCCGCGCGCAGCGGGTTGATCCCGAGCCCCGCGTTCGCCGACGAGGGCCCCTTGGGGAATACCCAGGCGTACCCGCCGGGGGCGACGCTTCCTCCCAGGTGGAACTCGATCATCCTCTCGCCGACGTCGATCCCCTCGACGAGGCGCTGGGCGCACGACATCACCTCCGCCGGCCGGTAGCTCCCCTTCAGGCCGGCCCACCGGGGCGAGTGGCACTCGACCCCGTCCGCCCCGACGGTCACCGCCGCCGTCACCCGGTACCGCTCTACCGTTGCGAGGTCGGTCACCTCGGCGCCGGCGACCCGCCCGTCTGTGTGCAGCAGCCCCGTCGCCTGGTGCGAGGTCCGCAGGACCGCGCCGGCCTTCACTGCCGCCCCGGCGAGCCGGCGGTCGAACGCCTCGCGGTCGACGACGAACCCGATCCCCGGCATGCGCGCGGCGAACCGCTCCCCCGCGGGGGATACCAGGGCGAAGCCGTCGATCGGAGAGCTGACGAGATCGTCGTCGAGGGGGAGGAACCGCTCGATATCGCGCCGCGGGCCGACGGCCTCCGCGCACCGCACGGGGAATCCCACGCGTTCGCGTTTTTCGAGGAGTAGGGTGGAGAGGCCGGCTGCGGCCGTCAGGGCGGCGGTGCGGGAACCCGCCGGCCCGGCGCCGATCACCACGACATCGAACCGTTCTTCGCGCATCAGAAGAAGTACTGGATCACGAGGGACAGGGTCAGGCCGGAGTAGTCGATGTCGAAGTTGCCCCCGTGGATGGTGAACTTGCTCTGCGATTTCTGGTACCGCCCTTCGAAGCCGGCGGCGTATCTGTTCGAGATGAAGTAGACCAGGCCGAACTCGCCGTGCAGGCCGACCTCGACGCTGTTCTCCGAGGCCGTCTCGCTAGGGTTGTCGAAGACCGCCCCCGACTCGGTGCGCATCGTCGTCTCGAGCCGTTCGAGCGGGATGAAGGCGGAGAACCCGCCCCCGACGTACGGGGCCATCTGCCGCACCTCGGGCTTGACCAGGTAGTACTCGAATCCCGCGTCGAACGAGAGGAGGTAGACCTTGAGCGTCCGCTCGGTCGTCAGGTAGACGACCGGATCGGTCTGCGTGAAGTAGTCGCCGGCGGCGTCGGCCGACAGATACGAGAAGTTCGCGCTCCCCGTTATCACGTGATTCGGGGTTATCTGGCGCTGGTACTGGACCCTCGCGTAGAACGACGTGGCCCAGTCGCTCCAGCTCTCGCTTCCGCCCCGCTGCCCGGCCCAGTCGATCAGGTGGTCGGTGAGGTACTCGGGGTCGGGCCCGTCGATGAAGCCGACATTGACGCTCAGGGCGTTGAGAGGGATCGGGCCGAAGTACTTCTTCTGACGGTAGAGAGTCTGCTGGGCCGACGCGTCGGCCGCCGGCAGCAGAACGGCGAGCGTCAGGGCGAGTAACGAGAGGCGTTTCATGCGGTCTCCTTGCCTGTATCAGGAGGGGTCGCGCAACATGCGCTCTGATGGTAAGTTAATCGGAATCCGCGCCCAAGTCAATCAGTACGAATCGTTCGGAACCAGGCAGAGGAACTTCAGCGGCCCGATCCCCGTGTTCCGGAACCGGTGCTCCCTGCCCGGCGCGACGAACACGAAGTCTCCCCCGGCGAACGGGCGGCGCTCCCCCTCCCAGTCGAGCTCGCCTTCCCCTTCGACGATGTATACCTCGTGCTCCCACTCGTGCCGGTGCAGGGGGGAGTGGCCTCCGGGGGCCACCTCGAAGAGGCGCATGGCGAAGTTGGGCGCCCCGTCCTCCTTCGAGATCAGCCAGCGGATCGTCACCCCCCGGGCGCCTTCGTGATCGACCGGCGCCGCCGGCACTTCCCCGGCCCGCATGATCCTCAGTTCCGACATCGGTTCCCCTTTCC
>JAQVGR010000349.1 GCA_028696635.1 Candidatus Krumholzibacteriia bacterium
GGCCGGGGGACGGCCTCTGGGCGGTGGGGCGCGACGAGGCGCTGCGGTTCGATCCCGGGAACGCGTCCGGGTGCGCCTCGACGGTCTTCGCCGACACGCTGTGGGGGGCCAATATCGTCTTCTCGCACGAGGGGATCGTCCGTCCGGACCGGACGGTGGTGCTCTGCTCGCATTACGATGCGCACAACTCGGGCGATCCGGACGCAGCCCCCGGGGCGGACGACAACGCAAGCGGCACGGCGGCCGTGCTCGAGGCGGCGCGCGCGCTGCGGGGCGCCTCGCTCGAGCGGACCGTCGAGTTCGTATTCTTCGACGGAGAAGAGATCGGCCTGCTCGGGAGCAGGAGGTACGTTGCGGAGCTGCCGCCGGCCGACCCGGGGATCGATGGGGTGATCAACCTCGACATGATCGGGCGCGACTACGGCGGCGGGGTGCGCGTCGAGGTATCCGGGCGCGAATCGTCCCCCGACACGTCGCTCGCCGGGCTCGTCATCGACACGGCGGCGCTGCTCGATCTCGACCTGGACCCGGCATTCCTCACGGGACGCTCTCCGACGAGCGATCACAAGCCGTTCTGGGACCTGGACGGAGTCCCCGCGATACTGCTGATCGAAGGGGCGTACTGGGACAACCCGCATTACCACGACGCCTCGGACGTCGCCTCGTACTGCGATTTCGACTTCATCACGGAGATCGCCCGCGCGGCCGCCGTATCGGCGGCCCGGCTGGCCGGCCTGATCTCGCCCGATCCGCTCCCCGGCGACGTGGTCCTTCACCAGAACTTCCCCAACCCCCTGTGGGGGGACACGCGGATCAGGTTCGAGCTCCCAGCGCGCGCGATGACCGAGATGGCCGTCTACGACGCCGCGGGGCGCCGGGTTCGAACGCTGATGCGGCAGGCGGCCGGCCCCGGCCCCGGCGAGTACGCCTGGGACGGCACCGACGACGCCGGAAAGGACCTCGCCAGCGGCGTCTACTTCCTCCGCCTGCGCTCGGGCGGGGCAGAGCGCTCCCGCAAGCTCGTCATCCTTCGATAAGCTTCAGGGCCGTGCGTCACATGGCCTCGGGACCCCCGGAGGAACCGAGGGGTCCTTCGGCCATGTGACGCACGACCTTTATATCATGAGAAAATGTCTGACAGGATGCGAACGCCGGCGGGCGGATACCCGCCGGACCCCTCGGTTCCTCCGGGGGTCCCGAGGGTATCCGCCCGCCGGCTCCTGCATCATGCCCGTATGATTGTGACGTCGCCGAAGACCTGCGAGCAGCGGATCACCAGACGCCGCTCCGCCGCGCCGGGCGACCGCCAGGTTTTCCCCCCGGCCTTCTCTCCGCCGGTCCTGACCTCTCCGAAAACGCTGCTGCTCGAGATCTCCAGAGGCAGATCGGCCGGCGCGTTGATCGTCACGTCGCCGAAGACGGTGTGGACGTCGAGCTGGCCGTACCCGGTCACCCGCCGGACCGCCGAGATGTCGATCGCGACCGTTCCGAAGACGGTGCTCGCGCTCCCGCCGGCGAACTCGGCTCCCTCGACCCGCACGCTGATGTCGCCGAAGGCGCTCGAACGGCGGATGTACGGCGAATCGGTCGTCTCGACGGTGTCGCTGAAGACCTTCATCCCGCCCTTCCCGGAGGCGGTGCCGCGCCTGCGCAGCTGGCGGATCCCCCAGATGATCAGCAGGATCGGCCAGAGCCGCCAGATGAACGACCAGACCGAGACGACGCCGAGGTTGTTGAGAAGCGCCAGGAATCCGATGACGATCAGCGCGATCGCCCATTTCACGTGCGAAGAGCTCATGGCGATCACTCCTCCCCTCGTCCGCCCGCGCCGCCCGTGCCGCGCGAGAGCAGGATCAGCGCTCCGATCCCTATCATGATCACGGGTCCGAGCCAGCGCAGAACGCTCGACGTGCCCATAAGGAAGACGATGCCGACGATGGTGAGTATTATAGCCGGCACGAGGACCCCGCGGTCGCGCTTGCCGAGCAGGTAGATCAGGTAGAAGCCGAGGGCGGGGGCGAGAATGAAGAACGGCCAGAGGTCCTCCAGCGGCGCCCAGTCGTAGCGGGCGCTGACGTTGAAGACGACCCCGGCGACGAGCAGGACCGTCCCCGGCATGATCAGGCCGTCCTTGCTCCGGTCGAAGATGAAGCCGAGCCAGAAGATCGCCCCGATCAGGATGAGGATCCAGGTCCACAGGATCCCCCAGTCGAGATCGAGAGCCCCGAAATTGCCGAGCAGGAACAGGACCCCGAGCACGATCAGGATCAGCCCCGGCACGACCGGCCTTGATGTTCCGTCCCCCATACGCGGCGCCTTTCCGGCGCGCGGTCAGCGCGCCTGATCGAGGAGCGCGAGCACGCGTGCGCACTCCTCCTCCGTATTGTACATGTGCGGGCTGAGGCGCACGGCGCCCTCCCGCAGGCTGCAGACGACCCCCGCCTCCTGAAGCAGCCCGAAGATCGATCCCGTCTCCCGCACGGGATGCCTGAAGCAGAGGATCCCCGAGCGCTCGCCCTCGCCGAGAGGGCTCGTCACGGCGAATCCCCGCTCGACGAGACCTGCGGCGAGCAGGCCGGTCAGGCCGAGGATCCGTTCCTCGACCCGCGCCGGCCCGATCTCGAGGAGGCGCTCGATAGAGACCCCGAGCGCCGTGATCCCGTGGAGGTTGAGAGAGCCTTCCTCGAACCGCGCGGCCTCACGGCGGTATACGAACCGGTAGTCGAGGAAGTTGCGCGGGTCCTCGACTCCCGTCCATCCCGGATTGGGGACGTCGATCTCGTCGTAGAGCTCCCTGCGGCAGTAGAAGAGGCCGGTCCCCGGCAGGGCGAGCATCCATTTGTGCCCTCCGGCCGAAAGAAAATCGATCTTGCAGCGGCCGACGTCCACCGTCATCGCGCCGAGCCCCTGTATCGCGT
>JAQVGR010000350.1 GCA_028696635.1 Candidatus Krumholzibacteriia bacterium
TACGTCGCTGCGGGGGCCGAGGTCATAGAAACAAACACGTTCGGAGCGAACAGGTTCAAGCTTTCACTCCACGGCCTCGACGACAGGCTCGCCGATATCAACAGGCGGGGGGGCGAGATAGCGAGGCGGGCTGCCGGAGATGCCGTCCTCGTCGCGGGATCGATGGGGCCACTCGGGATACGGATAGAGCCCTGGGGGCCGACGTCGAACGAGGATGCCGAGGCGGCCTTCCGCGAGCAGGCCGAAGCGCTGCTCCAGGGAGGCGTCGACATGTTCGTACTGGAGACCTTCGCCGACCTCAACGAGCTTCATCAGGCGATCAACGGCGTCCGGAGCGTCTCCGACCTCCCTGTCGTTGCGATGATGACCCTCCAGCAGGACGGTCTCGGCCTGTTCGGCACCGATCCGGGCGAATTCGCGCAGCGCCTGAGCCTCTGGCCGGTCGAGGCGATCGGGGTGAACTGTTCCGTCGGACCGAAGGTGATGCTCGAGGCGGTCGAGAAGATCGCGCGAGTCGTCGATAAATGGATCGCCGCGCAGCCGAACGCGGGGATCCCTCAGAACGTCGACGGGAGGAACATCTACCTGACGTCCCCCGAGTACATGGCGGAATACGCCCGCCGCTTCGTAGGCGCCGGCGCGAGGATCGTGGGGGGCTGCTGCGGAACGACCCCTGCGCACATCAGGGCGATCAGGGACGCGCTCAGGACTCTCCGCCCGCGGCGCATCGCGCGCGCCCCCGAGGCGGTCCCGGATCTCAGCGGGCCCGGCGAGATCGCGGCGGTCCCTCTCGGAGAGAAGTCGGATCTCGGCCGGGGTCTCGCCGAAGGTCGCTTCGTCACGTTCGTGGAGCTCGTGCCTCCGCGTGGCACGGATGCCGGTTCCGTTCTGGCGGCGGCAGCGGGGCTCAAAGAGGCCGGAATAGACGCGGTCAATATCCCCGACAGCCCGCGCGCATCCTCCCGGATGAGCCCTCTCGCCCTGGCAGTCCTCATCGAGCGCGAGATCGGGCTGGAGACGGTCCTGCATTACTGCTGCCGGGACCGGAATATCCTCGGCATGCAGTCCGACATCCTCGGCGCCCAGGCTCTCGGGCTGCGCAACATCCTTGTCATCACCGGAGATCCGATAAAGACGGGCGACTACCCCGATGCGACTGCGGTCTTCGACATCGACTCGATCGGTCTGACGAATGTGATCCGCCGGCTCAATCACGGTCTCGACCTCGGCGGGCGCAGGCTGGACCCTCCGACCGCGTTCGTCGTCGGGGTCGGCGTGAACCCCAGCGCCGTCGATTTCGAGGAGGAAATGAAACGGTTCTTCTGGAAGGTCGACGCGGGCGCCGAATACGCAGTGACGCAGCCCGTCTTCGATGTTTCGGTCTTCGAACGGTTCATAGAGCATCTCGACGCTCACTCGCTTCACATACCGGTGATAGCCGGAGTATGGCCGCTCACGAGCCTGAAGAACGCGGAGTTCCTCAATAACGAGATACCCGGAGTCTCCGTGCCCGATCGGATCATGGAGCGGATGCGCAGAGCATGCGGAGGCGAAGCGGCCGCGTCGGAAGGCGTGGCCATCGCCAGGGAGATCATAGACCGGATCAGGCCCCACGTACAGGGGGTGCAGGTGAGCGCGCCGTTCAACAGGCACCGCCTGGCGCTCGAGGTGCTGGGCCTCGCCTCGGGCCCCGGCGCTAGAAGTTGAAACCGATGAAGAAATCGACGCGCGTGCGCGGGTCTATCCTCTCGAAATCGGTCCGCTTGCTGAAATTGACCCGCATGACGGGCAGATATCCGAGGTTCATCTCCACGCCGGCACCGATGCTGCCGAGCCATCCCGGATCGTAGATAAAGCCGGCGACCGTCCCCGCGTCGAAAAAGAGCGATCCCCTGAACATAGGGAAATCTATGTGGCCGAGCGGCAGGCCGACCACGAGCCTGTCGAGCAGAGGGAAGCGCAGCTCCGCGCTGTAGAGCATCATCCGCTTCCCCGCGAATTGGCGATAGCCGTATCCCCGCAGATCCCACGCTCCCCCGAGATAGAACAGCTGAAGGTCGCTTCCCCACGCATTCCTGGTCACGTACCGCTGGGCGAACACGACGCGGGAGCCGAGGTTCAGGTAGAGACGCGCGTCGAAATGGAGCGTCGCGCTCTCGTAGCTGGTCCCGTTGAGGTCCCATGATCTGCCGGCCGCGAGATTGACGCGATGGCCGTTCAGAGGCCCTCCGATCCCCCAGACAATGTTGTCCTTCGTCGCCGAGAGAAAGTTCGATATCAGGTTGGTGCTTCCCTCCTCCACCCCGATCGAGGTGATGTCGTCGTCCCGCTCCATCGCCTTGACGATCGTCTGGAAATCGACACGCAGGAATTTCGAGAACGGGTAACTCACCCCTCCTATCACGCCGTACCGGCGTTCGAACCTGATGAGATCGTAGATCGACCCGATGTAGCTGGCCAGGTGAAACGCCCCGACTCCGTAGTTGAGCCGCTTCGTCTGGTTGTAGTACGTGACGGCGACGTTGAGGTTGTCGAAGAAGTCCGACAGATCGTCGGAGGCGCTTCCGAAGAGGAGCGAGATCTGGTGGTCTCCGAGCATGTCTGTCAGAAAGACCTGTGCTCCGTTTCCCAGGTAGCCGTAATCCGGATCGACGGCGAAAGCCGCGGCGATCAGGTCGACGCCGAAGCGGGGACGGTACTTCTTCGTAGAGTAGACGAGACCGGTGTCGGGAAGCTGCGGCTGCCAGGAATACGAACGGCACTGCGTGTGCTCGACGGGGACGACCTGCGAGTCCCTTTGCAGCGGCACTCGATAGATATGGAAGGTCGCGCCGCTGTATGCGGCCGTTACGAAGGTTTCCCCGTCGTGGCACGGGGACGGGTCGAACGCGCCGCCGAGGACATTCGTCTGCCGGG
>JAQVGR010000351.1 GCA_028696635.1 Candidatus Krumholzibacteriia bacterium
TAAGTATTACGGCAAGCTCTCCTTTTCGTCGGCCGATCCGGCGGCAGACTCGCTCGCCGCGGAGCGGTGGAAGCGGTACAACCTCGTCACCCTGCGCTGGCAGGCGATCCGCGACCGCGCGGGGAGCGAGCTCGTGCCGCCGGGGACCGGAACCGCGGCTATCGTCGTCATGAAGGACGACCGGTTCCGCACGATCCCGCTGATCGAGGTCTTCAACGTCCCCCTGTTCGGGACGCAGTACCGCCTGGCCGATCTCGAGACCCTCGGGGAGCGGATCGGCGAGGCGGTCGACGACGTGATCGACATCAACAAGAAGATCGGGTACCTCGCCGACCACGGGACGCCGCCGCTGCAGGGGGGGCAGATGTTCCCCGGCCAGCAGGGGCAGGACGGGCTGACCAACTTCAACAGGATCATCTCCGAGAACTACTCGATCGTCGAGGTGCGGCTCGCCGACGGCCCGATCCCGGACGGGATCGACTGTCTCGTCATCGCCGGCCCCCGCGAGCCGTTCAACGACTGGGAGCTGTTCCAGATAGACCAGTTCCTCATGCGGGGCAGGTCGCTCGCCGTCTTCTACGACGCATTCGACGAGATGCAGATGCCGCAGGGGCAGCAGCAGCGCGGGCCGATGTTCCTGCCTGTCGACACCGGGCTCGAGAAGCTCCTCGATCACTACGGTGCGACCGTCAAGCGCTCGTACGTGCTCGACACGAACTGCTACGAGCAGCAGCTGCCGGCTGCGTACGGCGGCGGGGTGCAGCCGATCTACTTCGCCCCGGTGATCAAGGACGAGAAGATCAACGACGAGCTGAAGTTCATGCGCCACGTCAAGGCGCTGATCACGGTGAAGTCCTCTCCGGTCGAGCTGAAGGGCGACGTGCTCGAGACGCACGGGCTCGACGGGGCCGTCGTCTTCTCCTCCTCGGATCAGTCGTGGGAGATGAGCGGGCGGATCGACCTCAGCCCGTGGGCGATGCAGCCGCCGACAGATCCGGAGCAGATGCAAAGCTTCCCGCTCGCCGCGCTGATCACGGGGGAGTTCCCCAGCCATTTCGCCGGCAAGCCGGTTCCCGAGAAGCCCGAGCCGGAGGATGAAACGGCGGGAGAAGAGCCTGGAGAGACGGGGGCGCCCGAAGCTGCCGCCGCGCAGCCGGCCCGGGAGCCCGCAGCCGGCGAGCTGACGGGCGAGGGCGCTGTAATCGATCAGGGGCGTCCGGGGATGCTGTTCGTGCTCGCCTCCTCGGAGGTGCTCCGGAACAACGTGATCGACGAGGAGGGGCGGGGAACGTCGGCGACCTTCGTGATGAACGTGATAGACCATCTCAACGGCCGCGACGCCTATGCGGAGATGCGCGGCAAGTCCCAGCGGTTCAATCCGCTGCGCGACACGGCGCCGGGGGTGAAGACCTTCGTGAAGACGCTGAACATCGCGGGGCTTCCCGTGATCGTCGTCGCCTGCGGCGTGGTCGTCTGGGCCCTGCGTTCGAGGCGCAAGCGCGCCATCCAGGCGATCTTCGGCGGTTGAACGGACCGGGAGGTGCACGATGAGTATCAAGAAGGAGTATGTCGGGCTCGCCGCGGTCATCGTCGCGCTTGTCCTCTACCTGGTCCTGCGCGACAGCGACCGCACTCATTACGAGCTTCCCGCGCTCGGGACGATCGAGAGGGACGGCATCGACCGCATCGAGATCGCCGGCGCCGCGGACTCGCTGACGCTCGCCCGCGGGGATGACGGCTGGACGATCGAACCCCAGGGATACCCCGTCGCCACGGCGAAGATCGACGAGATGCTGGGGGCGGTCACGGGGCTGACACCGACCTCGCTCGTCTCCGAGTCGGAGAACTATCGGCAGTACGATCTGACGGACGATGCGAAGATCCGCGTAGAGGCGGCCGGCGGCGGGAAGGTCCTGCGGCGCTTCGACGTCGGCAAGGCCGCCTCGACGTACCGGCATACCTTCGTCCTTCTCGACGGCGACCCGCGCGTCTACCAGGCGAGAGAGAACGTCCGCCGCGTCTTCGAGACGACGGTCGACCAGCTGCGCGACCGTAACGTCTTCGCCGTCGACCGAGACGCCGTCACGGGGATCGCGGTGAGCGACTCGAGCGGAACCCTCGATCTCGCGAAGACGACGAAAACCCTCGAACCGACCGAGGAGGGAGCGCCGCCGGTTACGGTCACCGCCTGGCTGACGGCGGACAGCCTCGAGGCCGACGGGGCGGTGGTCGACCAGATCCTCGGCAGGATCGTCAATCTTCAAGCCGACGGTTTCCCGGAGGAGATGACGAAGGCGCAGCTCGGGGCGCCGGCGTATACCCTCGTCGCGACCGGCGCGGCGGGCGACACCCTGCGCCTGTACGGCGAGCGCGACGACAAGAAACACCTCGCCTCGTCCTCGCGGTATCCCTTCCCCTTCCTGCTCGCCGAATGGAAGGTGAAGCAGATCCGCAAGAGCCCCGCAGAGCTGATGGGAGAGAGCACGGACGAATAGCGCGAAGCGGCCGGGGGGCGTCCCGCGCCCCCCGGCCGCTTCCGGCCTCTCGGTTTCCTTGTGACGCTAGGGGTTCCGGTACACCGTCTGCGTGGCCCGGGTCCGCGCCTCGATGAAGCTGCGCGGATCGTACCCGTCCGCGATGATGCTCTCCCGCTCGTCGACGATCAGCACGATCTGCAGCTGGTAGGCCATCGGGTCCAGTCCCGCGACGTCCTGGGCGGTGAAGGTGTACGACCCGTCGTTCTCTGTCGTGACGAGGACGTCGGTCCAGTCCGCGTTGAGGTCGAATATCCTGATCGTCACCGTCCTGTCGCAGTCGGGGTACAGGTCATGGTCGGCCCAGACCACCTCGAGCCCCTCGAGGGTGACCCACGAGAACGCCTCGGGGCTGGTGATGTACGGCCGGCACGCCGGATAG
>JAQVGR010000352.1 GCA_028696635.1 Candidatus Krumholzibacteriia bacterium
CCCTCCATGATGGCGACGACGCTTTCGACGTCCTTGTAGGCCCCGGGCGCCTCCTCGGCCGCCCCCCTGCGGCTGTGCGCGCGGACAGCTATACCTGCACCGGCAAGTTCGCGCAGCACCCCCTCGCCGCGGTATTCCTTGAGTGCGCGCTTTCGCGATTTCAGGCGGCCCGCACCATGCACGGCGCTTCCGAATGTCTCGCCCATCCCCCGCTCGGTGCCGACGAGGATATACGAGGCGGTCCCCATCGTCCCGCCGACGAGAACCGGCTGCCCGACGGCGCGGTACCGTTCCGGCACTTCGGGACGACCGGCAGCGAAGGCCCTCGTCGCCCCCTTCCGGTGCACGAGCAGCTTCACCGGACGGCCGTCGACCTCGTGCGTCTCGAACTTGATGTTGTTGTGCCCCACCTCGTAGAGCGTTCGTATCGCGCCGTCGGACAGCCCGAAGAGCCGCTTGAACGCATTGCGGACGATACCCCCGATCGCCTGCCTGTTGGCGAAGGCGCAGTTGATCCCCGCGCTGACGGCGGCTATGTACCGCCGCCCCTCGGGACTGCCAATCGGCGCGGCAATGAGATCGTTCTCGGGCACCGGGATGCGGTATTTCCTGGTCGCGTCGCGAAGCACGCTCTGATAGTCCGTGCCGATCTGGTGGCCGAGGGCGCGGCTTCCCGTGTGGATGCTCACCACGACGCTCCCCTCACCGAGTCCGAAGGCCGATGCTGTCCGCGGATCGAAGACCTCGTCGACGCACTGGACCTCGAGGTAGTGGTTCCCCGAACCGAGGGTGCCGATTTGCTTCTCCTGGCGGTCCTTGGCCCGATCGCTCACGCACGCCGGATCGGCTCCCTCGACGACGCCCCCCTCCTCGACGAACTCGAGGTCTTCGGGAACGCCGTAACCCCTGTCCAGTGCGAACCTCGCCCCCTCCCGCAGCACGGCGTCGATCTGCCCGTGCGAGAGCCTGATCGAGCCCGTCGATCCTATCCCGGCGGGGACGCTCCGGAACAGCTCGTCGGCGATCTCCTCGCGCCGCAGTTCGACCTCGCCCCTCTCGATGTCTATAGAGATCGTCCGCACGCCGCAGTTGATGTCGAACCCCACTCCGGCGATGCTCACGACGCCCTCGTCGAGATCGAACGCGCCGACCCCGCCGATCGGAAAGCCGTATCCCGGGTGTATGTCTGCCATCGCGAGCGATGCGACTCGTATTCCCGGCAGGCAGGCCACGTTGCGCACCTGCTCGAGAGCGTCCCACTCCTGAGACCGGCCCTCGGCGAGCAGATGGCGGATCGATTCCTCGTCGGCGTAGATCCTCCCCGGCACGAGCATCGGCTCCCGCCGGGGGATCTCCCAGAGGTACTCAGAGACCGGCCGCACTTCGACGCTCATGGAGTCTCTCCCCGAAGGGGTCAGAGGTCGACGACGCAGAGCGCCGTCCATTGCCCTCCGCCGACGCGCGTGATCGATGCGCCGTAAGAAGCGGCGGCCTTGACTTCGCGGAGCATCCGATCCCGGAACTCGGTCCTCGGCACGCCGTTGACGACGGCCCTGAGCGCCCACCCGTCGCCTTCGTCCACGCACCACTTCACCGTGACGCCGGTCAGCACCGCCTCCTCGACGTCCGAAAGGGAGAGAAGCTCGTTGAGGAACTCGACGAGCAGTTCTTCGGGGCCGTCGCCGGTCACGTCGAACTCGAACCGCAGCTCTCCCTCCAACCCGCCCCGGTCCGCCATCAGATCGAGCAGTGCGCAGGCGGTCTCCTCGAGCGCCTCCGCCGGTGTCGCTCCCCAGCCTCGCAAACCCATGTCGGCCGTGTGCTCGACCGTCTCGTGTCCCTTGTTTCTCGCCGTTGTCGCCATCTCGTTCCCGGCCGTTGCGGTCCTGCCCGTACCCGTTCAGCGGTTGAACAGATATTCTACCACATCCCCGTCCCTGATCTCGTAGTCGTGTCCTTCCGTCCGGAGCGCTCCATGGTGCTGCGCTTCAGCCTCTCCCCCGTACCGCACCAGGTCCTCGTACCCCACCACCTTCGCCCGTATGAACCCCGATTCCATATCCGAGTGTATCTTTCCCGCCGCCGCCGGAGCTTTCGTCCCGGCCCGGACCGACCACGCCTGGAGCTTCCCGTGAGCCGCAGTGTAGTACCGTATCAGACCGAGCAGCTCGTGGCATTTCTCTATGAACCGGGTCCTCGCATCCCCCTCGATACCGAGCTCCCTCCGGAACTCCTCGCGCTCATCCGGCGCGAGATCGGCGAGCTCGCCCTCGATCTTCGCCGAGAGCACGATCGTCCGGCCGGGGCCGAGGCGCTCGACCGCCGCGGCGCACGCTCCCGACGAGGCCCCCCGCTCGTCCGCGTTGAGAACATAGATCTCCGGCTTCGCTGTGAGGAGCTGGAGCTCCTCGAACAGGGCTGCCTCGGTGGTCGGAACCTCCCCGGACGGCACGCGCCGTCCGGACGCGATCCGGTCCCGCACCTTCTCGAGGAAATCGAGATCGCGCCGTTCCCCCTTCTTGAGGGATCGAGCGTGCACGCGCTCCCGGGAGAGCCATGTGTCGATCCGGTCGAGATCGGCGAGCAGTAGCTCGGTCTCCACGATCTCGAGATCCCGGACGGGATCGACTTCGCCGTGGACATGGCTGACGTCGGGGTCGTGGAAGCACCGGAGCACGTGGGCAAGGATCGTCGCCTCGCGCACGTGGTGGAGGAACTTGTTGCCGAGCCC
Source organism: Candidatus Krumholzibacteriia bacterium (assembly GCA_028696635.1). Taxonomy (GTDB): domain Bacteria; phylum Krumholzibacteriota; class Krumholzibacteriia; order Krumholzibacteriales; family Krumholzibacteriaceae; genus JAQVGR01. Next base: position 2,732 of record JAQVGR010000352.1, read on the forward strand.
CTCCCCTCTGCTCGCGCCCTCGACAAGGCCGGCGATATCGACATAGGTGATCGTGGCCGGTATGATCTCGTCCGGGCGCAGGATCCCGGCAAGTCGCTCGAGCCGCCCGTCGGGAACCGGTACGACCCCTCTGTTGCACTCGATCGTGCAGAACGGGTAGTTCGACGCCTCTGCGCCGGCGTTCG
>JAQVGR010000353.1 GCA_028696635.1 Candidatus Krumholzibacteriia bacterium
TTAAAATGAAGATGACGGCTTTCATCAGAAATGCTCCATGTGCATTCCTCACAATTGACCTTCTGAGTAGTTTCAACTTAGGCACTACGTTCCATCCCATATCACATAACGTTGTACCTGTTCGCGAGATGGCCGTCCGGGCCGGCAGGCCCGGTTGGCGCGGCGGACGCTCTAGCGGCCGCCGTGACAAAGGCCATCTTAGCGAAGGGCCCCCAGGCCCGGAGCCGCGAACAGGCTGTTATGCGACGGGCTGCACCGCAGGTATCAAGACCTGCCCCTGACCTGATCCCTTCTCTCTCTTCTTTCATTACTCGTCTCAGGAACCGCTGTCCTGCTTAACCATAAATCATGCAGCGATCGCAGGAACTCCTGCATGTTTGGCTGACTGACAGCCTGTGCGCATAACAGGTTCTTGGTGTGGGGGGGTTGCGGGATCGGGTTGATGGGGTGGGGGATTTGCGGAGTGTGTTTCGATAGTGTGGGGCCGGGGTTCCGGCCGCTCCGCCGTTCCCTCTTCCGCCGGCTCGTGCCCGCCGCGCCCTCCTTCGTCTCTCCTGCCCTGGGGTCCCTGCACTAAATATATCATATCTTCCGCCAGGGTTCATCCCCTGACCCCGACTTTTTCCCGCTATTTCCTCCGTCGCCCTGATAATCGTTATCGGATGCGCCTCCGCCGTTCGATCCTCCCTCCTCCGTCCCCATCCTGTCGAGCGGGCTGACGATCCGGGCGAGGTCGCGGCGGGTGACGTGGGTGTAGATCTGCGTCGTACGGGCGCTCTTGTGGCCGAGCAGCTCCTGGATGTAGCGCAGGTCGGTCCCTCCCTCGAGCAGGTGGGTGGCGAAGCTGTGGCGCAGGGCGTGGGTGCTGAAGGCCTTCGTGATCTTGGCCTTCCTGCGGGCCTGCTCGACGACATTCTGGACCGATCGGGCGGTGAGGTGGCTCCCCTCCCGCCCTCCGGGGAAGAGCCACTTGCTCGGCCGGTGCAGGCGACAGTAGATCCGCAGGATGTCGAGCGCGACCGCCGAGAGGACGGTCATGCGGTCCTTGCCTCCCTTGCCACCCCGAACGCGGATCATGCGGCGCCCCGAATCGATGTCCTCCACGCGCAGGCGGACGACCTCGCCGACGCGCAGCCCCGACGAGTAGACGACCATCAGGATCGCCCGGTGCTTGAGGTTGCTCACCGCCCCGAACAGCCGCGCCACCTCCGCCTGGCTCAGCACGGCGGGGAGCCGGTGGTCCCTCCTCGGCCGGGGGAGGTCCTCGATGACGAGCGGCTTCCTGACCACCCTGCCGTAGAAGAACTTCAGGGCGCTCACCGCCTGGTCGCGGTACGATGCCGACACCATCCGCTCCGCCAGGTGGAGCAGGTAGCGCCTGACCTGCTCCGCGTCGAGATCGGCGGGGTTTTTCCCGTGGTACCGCGTGAACTCGGTCATGTGCTGGAGGTAGACCTTGATCGTCCCGCGGCTGTAGTTGCGGATGCTCATCTCCCTGCGCATCGCCTCCCTCAGCTCGCCCATGCCGCACACCCCTCCCCGTCCCCCGCTGCGGGTCATGCGCGCTCCGATTGTCCCCGGGATCGCGATGAGATTAAGACGGTGGGGAGTATACCGGGATTACAAACGGGAATCAAGCCCCGCGCGCTGCGCGGGGAGCGCTCACCGGCCCTGCTGCGAGAAGCCGGACGTTCCGACGGGGCGGCCGAGCGACCAGTACTCCCCGTTGACGTAGGTGAGAAGGGGGATCTTCGAGAAGTCGAGCTTCCCGCCGGTGAGCACGAACGGGTCGGCGTGGCGGGCGACCACCTCTCCCCAGAAGACGTGGTGGACTCCGGCGGGATATATGTTTTTCACCGCGCACTCGAGGATGACGGGGCACTCGGCCACCAGAGGCGCCTCGACGATCGTCGAGGGAGCGGCGGTGAGCCCGGCCGCCTCGAACTTGTCGCCGCCCGACCCCGAGAGGTTGCCGCAGATGTCCACCGCGCGCACGAGGTCCACGGTGGGGATGTTGACGGTGAAGCAGCGGCTCTCCTCGATCATCCGGTACGAGTGGCGCTCGGGGCGTATCGAGATCGAGACGGTGGGCGGGTCGGAGCAGGCGACCCCGCACCAGGCGAGGGTGAGGACGTTGCGGCCGAGCTCCTCGTGGGAGCAGCCGATCAGCACGACGGGGACCGGAGCGAGGATGAACGAACCGGTAAATTGCGTCTTGTCGGCCATCGGTCCCTCTATCCGCAGCGCGAGAAGCCGCACTCCCGGCAGACGGCGCAGCCCCCCTCGTGCTCCATCACGCCGCCGCAGTCGGGGCAGAACCCGGCGACCTTGTCGAGGTACCCCGCCGACATCTTGGCAACCTTGTGGCCGACCGGCGACTTCTCCTCGAGGAAGTACCGCTCGATCGCGCGGGCGATCGCGTCGCTGCACGAGAGGATCATCCCGCCCTTCTCCCAGCCGGGGTTGGGGCAGCGGATCCCGCGCAGCTGCTTGACGATCGACTTGGGGTCGATCCCGGCGCGGAGCGAGAGCGAGATCAGGCGGCTGATCGCCTCGGACTGCGATGCGCTGCACCCGCCGGCCTTCCCCATCTGGGTGAAGACCTCGAAGGGGCCGAACTCGTCCTCGTTGATCGTCACGTAGAGGTTCCCGCACCCGGTCGTCATCTTGTACGTGTTGCCGTGCGTGACCTCGGGGCGCGGCCTGGGCTTGAGCAGCGACCCCGGCTCGGCCGCCGGCGCGGAGGCCTCGCCCGCGGACTCGGCTCGGTTGACCGCGCCGATGTTGAGGACCTGCTCCTCGCGGCTCCCGTCGCGGTAGATCGTCACGCCCTTGCAGCCGAGGCGGTAGGCGGCGAGGTAGACCTCCTCGACGTCCTCCTTGGTGGCCGACGCGGGGAAGTTGACCGG
>JAQVGR010000014.1 GCA_028696635.1 Candidatus Krumholzibacteriia bacterium
ACTCAAGGGACAGAAGCGCGGCGCGAAGATCGTCGTTCTCGACCCGCGCCGGAACCAGATCGGGCGCTGGGCCGACCTGCACGTGCCGTTCCGGTCGGGGACCGACGTGGCGCTGATAAACGGCCTGATGAACGTGATCATCTCCGAGGGCCTCGCCGACGAGCGGTACATCGCCGAGCGGACCGAGGGGTTCGAGGAGCTCAAGGCGACGGTGGCGGAGTACACGCCGGAGAGGGTCGCCGGGATCACGGAGGTCCCCGCGGAGACGATTCGAGAGGTCGCCCGGCTCTACGCGAAGAACAGGCCGTCGGCGATCCTCTACGCGATGGGGATCACGCAGCACACGACCGGCGTCGACAACGTCAAGTCGACGGCGAACCTCGCCATGCTGTGCGGCAACATGGGGGTCGCCGGCGGCGGGGTCAATCCGCTGCGCGGGCAGAACAACGTCCAGGGCGCCTGCGACATGGGAGGCCTGCCCAACGTCTACCCGGGGTACCAGGTGGTCACCTCGGAGGATGTGCAGAAGAAGTTCAGGGAGGCCTGGGGCTCGACCGCGCCCCTCAAGGTGGGGCTGACGATTACGGAGATGCTCGGCCTGGCCGAGCAGAAGGAGATTCGCGCCCTCTACGTGATGGCCGAGAACCCGATGCTCTCCGATCCGGACATCAACCACGTGCGCCAGTGCCTCGAGGCGACCGAGTTCCTCGTCGTGCAGGACATCTTCCTCACCGAGACGGCCGAGCTCGCCCACGTGGTCCTGCCCGGGGTGACCTTCGCCGAGAAGGACGGCACCTTCACCAACACCGAGCGCCGCGTCCAGCGCGTGCGAAAGGCGATCGAGCCGCTCGGCGAGGCCCGCCAGGACTGGGAGATCGTCTGCCGGATCGCGCGGAAGATGGGAGCCGCGGGGTTCGATTTCGAATCGCCCGAAGAGATCATGGAGGAGATATCGCGCCTGACGCCGAGCTACGGAGGGATCACCTACGAGCGGCTCGAGAAGCTCGGCTCGCTGCAGTGGCCCTGCCCGAACGCGGAGCATCCGGGCACTCCCTACCTGCACAAGGACAAGTTCGCCAGGGGGCTCGGCAAGTTCTTCGCCCTCGAATACAAGGAACCGGCCGAAATGCCGGACGCCGAGTACCCGTTCATCCTGACGACGGGGCGCGTCATGTTCCACTTCCACACCGGCTCGATGACGCGCCGCTCGCCGAAGCTCGAGAGCGAGGCCCCGCAGGCGTACGTGGAGATCAACCCCGCCGACGCCAGGGAGATCGGCCTCGACGGCCGGCGGCGTGTGCGGGTCGCGAGCCGCCGGGGAGAGATCGAGGTCGAAGCGCGGATCACCGACGAGATCAAGCGCGGCCTCGTCTTCATCCCGTTCCACTTCGCCGAGGCCGCGGCGAACACCCTGACCAACAGCGCCATCGATCCGGTCGCCAAGATACCGGAGTACAAGGTATGCGCCGTCAAGCTCGTTCCGGCGGAACAGAAATGAGGTTCTCATGGACACTCGGAAGATCCTGAACTACGCCCTGCAGAGAGAGCACGAGGGGAAGCGCTTCTTCGAAGAGAACGCCCGGCGACTGAGCAGCGCCGCTGCCGTGGGGGCCTTCAAACGGCTCGCCGCCGAGGAGCAGCTGCACATCGAGTTCATCGAGAAGCAGATCGAGCTTCTCGCCGGGGGGAAGCCGTTCAGCGCCGAGGCGCCGGCCGGCCTCGAGGGCGAGGGCTTCTTCGCCGCCCGCGCCGAGTCGGAGATGATCGAGCAGACGGTCGACGAGGCGATGGTCGCCGACCTGCCCGTGCTGCGCATGGCCTACCTGATCGAGCGCGACTTCGCCGAGTTCTACGAGACCTCTGCCGCGAAGGCGACCGGAGAGGCGCAGCGGGTGCTGAAGATGCTCTCGGCGTGGGAGAGGGGCCACGAGGCGCTCTTCAAGCAGCTCCACGACAAGGCCTTCGAGGAATACGCCCAGATGCCGTGGGGTGGATGATCCCGCTCAGCCGATCGTCGAACCGATGACCTTCGCCGCCTCGATCAGCCGCTGAGGGTCGATCCTGGCGCCGAGCTTCGTGCCGGCGATGGCGTCGGCGAACGCCTCAGGGGGGAATATCCCCGACATCTCCAGAAGGGTGAAGAGCATCAGGAGGTTGACTTCCTTCGGCGGGACCGCGCCGCGGAAGTCGGCGCTCTTGACGGCGGCCGCGGTGGCGGGGGGCGCGTTCGACGCGTCGGCCATGACCGTGCCGCCGCCCATCCCCTCGATATGCTTCGACAGGTACTGCATGCCGTCGGCGGACGAGGCGAGTGCCCAGTCTATCTTCCTGACGCCGGTGAACTCGATCCGCGCGGGGGAGACGGTGACCACGGCCGTCGAGAACCCCACGCCGACGGTGACGGGGTAGGCGCTCTTCTTTGTCGCCTCCAGGCCGCAGGAGATCGCCGCCGTGACGAAGATGTCCGCCGCCGACTGGACCCCCTCGCCGGCCGAGCCGGAGATCATGATCGTCAGCGGGCCCTCGAGGCTGTGGCCGTGCCGCACGGGGATCGGCGCGAGCCCCTCGAGCAGGGAGCGCACGCCGGCGCGCGGTGCGACGTCGGCGGTCGCGGGGTGCTCGTTGACGTGCTTCTCCAGGGGCAGGCCGAGCTTCTCCTCCATCTCTGTCACCTTGAGCTCGCGGTTCTCCTTGACCCCGTAGCTGGGGCAGATCTCGAGGACCTCGAGGAGGGCGAACCCCGGCGCGCGCATCGCCTCGACGATCGCGTCGGAGATGTCGCCGTGCGCGGCGATGCGGCAGGCCCAGGCGGCCCCCGAATCCCTCGCGATCCGCAGCACGTCGAGCGGTTTCTCGGTGAACCCCTCTATCGGCGACCTCGTGCGGAAGGCCCCCGGGGTGAGGTCGCTCCGCTGCCCGCCGGTCATCCCGTAGAGCATGTTGTTGTGCACCACGACCGTCATGTCGATGTTGCGGTGGGCGGCGCCGATCAGGTGGTTGATCCCGATCGTCGTCCCGCCGTCGCCGATGAAGACGAGCACCTTCTTCCTGGGGTCGTTGAGCGAGGCCGATATACCCATCGCCAGCGCGATCGAGCGGCCGTGCAGGCCGTGGACGGTGTGGGTGCTGAAGCGCTTGTCGATGATCCCGTGGCAGCCGATGTCGGTGACGATCACGACGTCGAGCGGGTCGATCCCCAGCTTCGCGAGCGCCTTGTCGGCGGCGCGCGCTATCAGGTGGTGGCTGCATCCCTTGCAGAACGGGAGCCCCTCGGTGTCGAGGTAGCGCTTATCCACGGCCGAGCACCTCCCCGGCGATCTCCTCGGGGGTGACGAAGCGCCCGATCGCGTTGACCTGCGCGACGTCCTCCCGGGGCGCCTGCCCGAAGAGCACGGCGCGCAGCGATCCCTGGAGGTTCTCCTCGGCGATCACGATCCGCCGGTAGCGCTCGATGATCGTCCAGTACGCCGGGGGGACGGGGAGAAGGGTCTTCATCACGAGCAGCGAGACCGCGCCCCCCCGCTCGCGCACGAGGTCTTTCGCCTCGCGAGCCGCCGGTGCGGTGATACCGTACGAGACTATCAGCGTCTTTGCGTCCTCCTGCTCGTCGAGCTCGTAGAAGGCGAACTCGCCGATGTTCCTCTCTATCTTCTCCGGGAGGCGGCGGGTGTTCCCCAGGGCCTCCGGCGTCGCGTTCTGGAGTATCCCGCCTCGATCGTGCGTCGAGGCGGTCAGGCGGACCTGGTGCCTCCCGTTGCCGACGGGGAGGTACCACGGGACGAGGTCGTCCTTCGGCTCGTAGCTCCGGTACGGGGCCTCTCCCGCGTAGAGATCGTGCGCGACCGGCTCTATCGGCGGCAGGGAGGAGGCGTCGAAGGAGCGAAGCGTCATCACGCCGTCCTTGGAGGTGAGCAGGACGACGGGGGTGCGCAGCCGCACCGCCATCCGCACCGCCTCGGCGGAGATCGTCCAGCAGTCTTCCATCCCCGAGATGCACAGGGTGGGCAGGGGGTATCCCCCCGAGAGGGTCCCCTGCATGAGGAGCAGATCGCCCTGCGCTCCCATCGTCGCCGTCCCGGTCGCCGGGCCGAGGCGCTGGGCGAGGACGATCACCATCGGCAGCTCCATCATGTACGCCATGTTGATCGACTCGACCATCAGGGCGTACCCGGGGAACGAGGTCGCCGTGACGGGGATCCGTCCCGCCGCGGAGTACCCGGACATCCACTGGAGGGTGCTGATCTCGTCGGGGGCGGCGAGCGAGATCGGGAAGCGCCGGGCGCCGTAGCTGTAGAGCAGGTTCGCCGGGGTGATCGGATACCCGACGAATACGTCGGCGCCCGCCCGTGCGAGCGCCTCGATGATCAGCATCGAGCCGTCGATCAGGACCTTGCCGGCCGTCCGCGTCTCAGCCGTCCGCTGCGCCTCCGTCATCTCCCGCCGCTCCGTCTCTTATCTGTAGGCGCCGATCCCGGTCAGCTGCTCGCCGAGGATCAGCGTGTGTATCTCGTAGGTTCCCTCGTAGGTCTGCACCGACTCGAGGTTGCACATGTGCCGTATCGTCTGGTACTCGAGGGTGATCCCGTTGGCGCCGAGGATCGAGCGCGCCGTGCGCGCCCCCTCGAGGGCGGCGTTGACGCAGTACCGCTTGGCCATCGACACCTGGTAGTGCTTCATCGTGCCCGCGTCGGCGAGGCGTCCGAGGCGTTGCAGCATCAGCTGCATGCAGGTGAGGTTCGTCGCCATGTCCGCCAGCTTGGCCTGCGTGATCTGGAAGGAGGCTATCGGCTTGTCGAACATCACGCGCTCCTTCGCGTACTGGACGGCCTCGTCGAGGACCCCCTGCAGGACCCCCGCCGCCCCCCAGGCGATCCCGTACCGGGCCGAGGTGAGGCACATCAGCGGGCTCTTGAGCCCCGATGTGTTCGGCAGCTCGCGATCGAGCGGGATCCGAACGTCCTCGAGGACCAGCTCGGAGGTCACCGATTCCCGCAGCGAGACCTTGTGCTTCTGCTCGGGGGCGGAGAACCCCTTGTCCTCCTTGTGCACGATGAAGCCGCGGATCGTGTCCTTCTCGTCCTTCGCCCAGACGACGGCGATGTCGGACATCGTCCCGTTGGTGATCCACATCTTGGCGCCGTTGAGGACCCAGTGGTCGCCGTCCTTGCGGGCCCGCGTGATCATGCCGCCGGGGTCTGATCCGTGGTCGGGCTCGGTCAGCCCGAAGCAGCCGACGAGCTCGCCGGTCGCGAGCCTGGGCAGGTACTCCTTCTTCTGCTCCTCCGAGCCGAACTTCAGGATCGGGTACATCACCAGGGATCCCTGCACCGACGCGAAGGAGCGGATCCCCGAGTCGCCGCGTTCGAGCTCCTGGCAGATAAGGCCGTAGATCGTGTACGAGCACTCGACGCCGCCGTACCTGGCCGGGACGAAGGGGCCGAGGAAGCCGAGCTCTCCCAGTTTCGGGATCAGGTGCATCGGGAAGGTCGCCGCCTCCCAGTGTTCGGCCGAGATCGGGATCACCTCGCGGTCCACGAACTTACGGGCCGTGTCGCGTATGAGGATCTCTTCCTCGCTGTAGAGCTCGTCAACATTGTAGAAATCGAGCGGCTCGAAGGGCATTGCTTCCTCCCGGTCCAAATGTACGTCTGGGCGCGGCGGGGGGGTCGCGGCGCCCCACCTTTCGCCGTACGGGATAGGATAATAAAACAGTCATCACAAAAAAAGCAGTATTTATCCCGCTGGAACCGGTCTCGGCGGGGGGGAGGGATGATCTGCGCATTGACAGGAAGGAGCGGTTCCTGTATACGGGTAAGTACATGTATGAAAGGACGGTACGCGGATGGATGGTGCAAAGACGATAGACGACCTGAGCCGGGGTGAGATCGAGGAGCTTTGCGTCGATTTCGTGCACCGGCTCCATGTGCACGATGCGATGTGGCAGCGGCAGGTGGAGAAGCGTCTCGGCCGCGAGAATATGTGCGGGATCCTCTCCGAGGTGCGGCCCCGCTCGCACGAGATCCAGATCGGCCGGCTCGCGAGGATAGTCGGCGAAGAGGAGGCGCGCAGGTCGAAACACGAGAGCGGGATCCTCGAGTGGCGCAACCTGCTCCCCTCGCGCCTCGAGGATCTCTCCGACGCGAAGGTGCGCGAGCTGCTCGAGGGGATCGCCGCCAACTGGCTCGCCCAGGACGGGGTCTGGTTCCAGGGGGTCGAGTTCTCGCAGGGGATGGCGGCGGCGAAGGAGTGCAACGACGCCTGCTGGGCGGAGTTCTCTCCGTTCGAGGCCTGGATGGTGCGCAAGTTGATCGGCCTCGGCCCCCGGCCCGGTCTGGAAGGTCTGCGGGCCGCCCTGGGGATGCGCCTCTACGCGGCGGTCAACAGGCAGTCGTTCCACGACGAGGGGGAGAACGCCTTCGTCTTCCGCATGGACGACTGCCGCGTGCAGGCCGCCCGTAAGCGAAAGGGGCTCGACGACTACCCGTGCAAGTCGGGGGGGACGGTCGAGTACACGACATTCGCCGGCGCGATAGACGACCGCATCAGGACCGAGTGCGTCTCCTGCCCGCCGGACGACCATCCCGACGAGTGGTTCTGCGCCTGGAGGTTCTCGATCGGATAGGCATTTCCGCCGAGGCCGGATCAGCGGCGCGGTATGTTCCTTCTTCCGCAGAAAGGTTGCGCGTGTCCCGTCTTCTCTGGTACCCCGGCCATGAGCTGATCCTCGCGGACATCGTGCGGGCGCAGGGGTGCTATCTGTACGACGCCGCCGGCAAGAGGTACGTAGACCTCGAGTCGGGGGTCTGGTGCGCCTCGCTCGGCCACGCCCACCCGCGGATCATCAGGGCGATAGAGGAGCAGCAGCGCGCGGTCGCCCACACGGGGTTCAACTTCGGCAGCCCCGTTGCCGAGGAGACCGGCGGCGAGCTGCTCGCCCTGCACGGGTTCGAGGGCGGGCGGTGCGTTTTCCTCTGCTCGGGGAGCGAGGCGGTCGAGTACGGGGTGCGCGTCGCCCGGATGCTCATCGACCGGCCGCTCCTGATGACGATGGCCGACTCGTACTTCGGCGCCTACGGCTCGGCGTGGGGGCGGAGCGAGGAGGAGTGGTTCTCCTTCGACTGGTTCCCCTGCGCCTCGTGCCCGCACGAGGGGGAGTGCGACGAGGGGTGCGAGCGCTGGCGGTCTATACCGTTCGAGCGGATCAGCGGGTTCCTCTTCGAGCCCGGGAGCTCCTCGGGGCTGGTCCGCTTCCCGCCGGAGAAACTGATACGCAACATATACCGCGCCGTCAGGGGCGGCGGCGGACTGATCCTCGTCAACGAGGTGACCACGGGGATCGGGAGGACCGGCCGGTGGTTCGGGTATCAGCACTACGATATCGAACCCGACATCGTCGCCATGGGGAAGGGTCTCGGCAACGGGTACCCGGTCAGCGCGACGGTCTTCTCCCCCCGCGCTTCCGAACTGCTCGGCGATCGCGAGATCAAGTACGCCCAGTCCCACCAGAACGATCCGCTCGGGGCGGCCGTCGCGCGCGAGGTGATCCGTACGATAAAGGAGGAGGGACTGATAGAGCGGGGGGCGAGGATGGGGGAGGTGTTGATCGAAGGTCTTCGGTCGCTCGCCGCGAGGAGCGCGGCAGGCGATCAGGTGCGCGGCCGGGGGCTGATGGCCGGGGTTTCCCTGGGCGGCGAAGCGGATTCCGCGCGCGCGGTTCGGGTCCACCGGGCCCTGATCGAGCGGGGGTTCGTCGTCTGCCTGCGTCCCGGGGCGGGGGTCCTGCGGATCGATCCGCCCCTGACCGTCGCGCGGGAGGATATCGAGGGGTTCCTCGGGACTTTCGAGGATGTGCTGAGGAACGCATGATCGTATATTCGTGTATGAAGGGTGTGGCGGTCAAAAAGCGAGGAGGAACGATGAGATATATGCTGGCGCTCGCAGTGGCGCTGACGATGGTCGGCGCCGCCGGTTCGTTCGCGCAGGAGAAGGAGCAGGCCAGGCCCGATTTCTCCGGCGAATGGGTGCTCGACCCGGAGAAGAGCGGGGTCGAGGAGGATCAGGAGGGGCGCCGCCGCCAGGGGAACCCCCCGGCCATGATCGTCGGGCAGAACGGGAAGGAGCTCGTCGTCACGCGCCTGCGCCGGGGTCGCGACGGCGGGGAGACGAAGACGGTCCTCACCTACTCGCTCGAGGGGAAGAAGACGAAGAACAAGACCGAGTTCGGGAAGATGGAATCGACGGCGAGGTGGCTCGACGACGGGGCATCGCTCGAGCTCTATTCCTGGAGCGAGGTCAGGCGCGAGGGGATGAAGTTCACCGTCGAGACCTTCCAGACCTGGTCGCTTGCCGACGGCGCGCTGGTCATCGAGACGGTCCGCACCACCCCGCGCGGCGAGATGAAGAGCACGGCGGTCTACGAACGGGCCGCGAAGGAGCAGTGACGATATGGACGGAACCGGCGACATCAAGGGGCACGTGAAGAAGCGATACGGGGAGATCGCCCGGCGGGAGGAGTGCGGCTGCTCCTGCTGCGGAGGCGGGGACACCCTGGAGCAGGCGCGCGGGATCGGGTACTCCGACGAAGACCTGGCGGCGATCCCCGGCGAGGCCGCGCTCGGCCTCGGGTGCGGGAACCCGGCGGCGCTGGCCGGGCTGCGCGAGGGGGAGACGGTGCTCGACCTCGGCTCGGGATCGGGGATCGACGTCTTCCTCGCATCCCGGAAGGTCGGCCGGAGCGGCCGCGTGATCGGCGTGGACATGACCCCCGACATGGTCGAGCGGGCCAACGCCCTCGCCGCGGAGCACGGGTACGGTAACGTCGAGTTCCGCCTCGGGGAGATCGAAGACCTGCCCCTCGGGGACGGCTCAGTCGACGTCGTGATCAGCAACTGCGTGATCAACCTCACCACGGACAAGCCGGCAAGCTATCGCGAGATCTTCCGCGTGCTTCGCCCCGGAGGGCGCCTGCTCGTCTCAGACATCGTCACGGCGGGGGATCTCCCCGCAGATGTGCGCGCCGACCTCGATTCCTGGGCGCAGTGCATCGCCGGGGCGATCGACCGCGACGCGTACCTCGGCGTCATACGCGGGGCGGGGTTCGAGGAGATCAGGGTCGTCTCCGAGAAGGCGTACGGCGGGGAAGGGGCTGACCCGCGCGTCGCGGGGAAGGTGCTGAGCATACCGGTGGAGGCGCACAGAAAGGGCTAGAGATGGGATGGGCTTCATTCTTGTCCTGCAGACATCGTGGCAGCATTCGTTTCGCCGTCGCCTGGTGTATACTGATGTGCGTCTTTGCATCGCGCGAGGGCGGCATCGAGCTCCCTCACGGGTGGAGATGCGGGATTCTCGCAGCCGGGTACCCGTTCGAGAACATCACCGGGATCGCGTCCGGGCCCGGCGGATACCTCTATATCATTGATAACGGCGATCCGGTTATTCAGAGCGATTCCCGCCTGATACGGCTTAACTCCGTTGCCGGCACATCAGAAGTTCTCTTGCAGGACCTGCCTCTCGCGACGCCACGGGGGATCATGATCGGTGATGGGAGTCCCCTCGTCGGAGATGACGTGCTCGTCGCAGATTTCAACACCGATCTGAGCGCCTACTGCTGCAACGGGCGGGTATTCCGGATCGATCCCGAAACCGGCTCCTGGTCGGTACTCGCCGCCGGCAATCCCGAGTTTGATCCGCCGGGAGATCCTGCCGGGCTTGCGCTCGGGCCTCATGGAGGGTTCGATTCCGGGCTGTACGTGATGGATTTCATGGGCATATCGGCCGATCCGCCCGTCCTGTACCGTCTTGACGACGACGGTTCCGCACACACCTTTCTGACGCGTCCCGATCTCTGGACCACGGACCGCATGCCGGGAATGCTCGTCTTCGGTCCGGCTCAGGGGTACGGCGGAGACTTGTTCATCGGGGACTGGGCGACGGTCGGCGGGGCCCCCTGCATATGGCGGCTTGCATCGTGGGGCGACCTGTCGATATTCGCGGCGAGCGATTCGCTGGCAGGTCTGTCTGATATGGCGTTTTCCCCGGGTGGAGTCTTTGGATCTGACCTGTTTGCTCTGGCGGTTCACGATACCGGCGCATCAGTGTTCAGGATAGACGGAGCCGGATCCCTGTCGCAATTCGCAGGGGACATTCCATCCGGAGCGCAGATGCTGAGTCTCAAATGCGGAGCGATCGAGTTCATTGCGGAAGGGGACAGTCTCATCGTCGGGTGCGGCGATACCCTCTACGCGTTCGACCGCCTGGAGCAGACGGGGGATGCGGTAACCGATCCTGCGCGAGGTATTTTACTCGATGTGCGGGGGCCGGTTCCGTCCGGATCCCGTGTGGAGATACGGTTCAGCCTTCCTCGGAGTCTCGACGCAAGAATCGTTGTCTTCGATGTTGCCGGCCGAAAGATAAAATCGCTCGTATCCGCCATACTCGAAGAAGGTTCCCATTCAATCGACTGGGACGGAACGTCCGGTTCCGGCGGGGCGGTTGCCAGTGGAGTAGACTTTGTGCGCCTCGAGACATCCGCCGGGAGCATGTCCAGGCGTGTCGTGATCATGCGCTGACCTCGACGGATCGCCCGCCCGATGGTTATCAGCGGTTTATTTCCAGTCCCCGGTGACTATAAATGCCGCCCAATGAAACGGGTGGTCGGTTAAATCCCCCGCGCGAAGCTCCTCGATTTTCCCATTCTGTATCCTTCGCATCGTCTCGGGGATCGATTCAGACCGATTACGGTACAGGTTCGCCATCATGTCCGCGGTGTCAGTGTCGAGGACGCGCCAGAGAGAACTGATCACGATACGGGCGCCCGCCATCTGGAAGGCCCGCTTCAGTCCGTAAACCCCTTCGCCTGTTTCGACGGCGCCCATGCCGGTTTCGCACGCAGAGAGGACGACAAGGTCGGTCCCGTCGAGAGAGAGCGCAGAGACCTCGTACGCGGTCAGGACGCCGTCCTCGGCAGCGGACTCTATCCCGGCTCCGCGTCCGACAAGGTTGGCTCCCGCCAGGAACAGTCCTGACCTGAGCAGCGGATTGTCTATCGCAACCGCCGTTCCCGATCTGGATGAATATCCGGAAAGCGCATGTTGATATGGCGTCTTGAACGAAAACCCGTGTGTCGCCAGATGCACGATCCTGTGCCCGTGTATCGCGGCCTTGAGCTGTTCCTCGCTTGCGCCGGGGCCAAGGCACTCGATCGCCGGTTCACGAGAAGTTTCCTTCCAACGCTGCACGATCAGCGCGATCTCTCTCCGGGTTCCCGGGAGGGGAGAGAGAGAGAGACCCTCGATGGAGCTTCCGGACCAGCGCAGAGCGAGCATTTTGTTTTCCGGGGAGGAGAGCGGGGTGTCTCGCGGAATCATCAGGGACGAGAGTCTCGACGACGCATCAGCGTCGAAATCCGGATCCCCGAGGGCGAAAAGTCCCGAAGCGGAGAACGGACGGTCGGCGTACCTGACGATATCCCTGCCGGACGAAAGATAATGTATCGCGTGCCGCTCGATGAAGTACCGGCCGTCGCCCTCCATCAATCCGGAAAAGGAGATAAGTCCCAGCGCGCCATCGGGAGCGATGATCAACAGGTCTTTGTCCCTGATGAGGCTCTTGATCGGCTCAAGGGCGAAGCGGGTGAGGCGTTCGCTGATGGAACGGTACCAGCGCACGTCGCGAGACGTGGGAGCCGCGCCGGAGCGCGCAAGATTGAGAAGATGATCGTGATACTGGTCGACGAAGATGTTCAGCCGGCCGGTGTCGCCTAGATCGACGAGCATCGGGTCGGTGTCCTTGTCCAGGACGAGAACAGCCATGCAGGACACGGAAGTGTCCGGCGCCAGTTCGTACCGGGTGTACTCCACATATTCCAGGAGAATCGAGCCCTCGGGGAGCAGAGACGAGACGGTTGAACAGCTGATCTCGCGATATTCTTTCTGTTTTCTATATCGCTCGCTGCGGACGATTAGCTCCTTTTCGAGAGCGACGGCTTCCAGTTCGAGGGAATCGGTCTCGCGGAGGTAGCTTTGCAATTCCTCCCCCGGACCTTCGAGTATGAGATTGGAAAGGCGGTACTGTACCAGCCTCAGCGAATCGGCGAGGGCGACGGTCAGGGAGTCCGCACCAGATTCCATCGCACGGCGCCGCTCGAAGATGCCGTCCGAGATCCGTCCTTTCGAGGCCAATATGAGGTCGGCGACGTTCCCTGCGCATCCTCGAGCACCGTCACCGGCCGAGAAGAATGCGGTGAGACATTCACCGAGGGAATTGCGCATGAAACGAGCGTATGTCAGGGCGTCGTTTTCGGACATAACCGCGCAGTTCGACTGCAGATTGTCAATTCTGATACTCGTCGCCGCCATCGCGTATTCGAGGGACTTGTCGTATTGCCCCGAAGCGCGGTAATGCCGGGACATTGCCTCGAGGGTTTCGGCGACCAGTGGGTGTCCGTCACCGAGAACGCCGCGGCGAATCTCCAGCACACGGGCAAAG
>JAQVGR010000354.1 GCA_028696635.1 Candidatus Krumholzibacteriia bacterium
GCATCTACAGCGTCGGCACCTGCCTCTTCCAGTGGGGGATCGTCATCGTCCTGATGCTCGCCCTGCGCCGCCCGATAGAGCGGCTCCTCTTCGGCCGGCCGGCCGGGGCGACTGCCGCGGAGGCCGGCGCGTCCCGAGAGGAGGAGAATCGGTGACCTGGCAGGCGATAGCGATGATGGCCGCCGTCTGCGGGCTCGTCTGGGGCGGGTTCGCCGCCTGCCTGCTCTATATCATGAGACGAGAGAGAGGGAAGGCGCGTCGCAGGCGCGTCGGCTGACCGCCGCAGCCCTGTCGGAGTCGCCGCATCGCCGCATCTGAAGCCTCAACGCTTGCCCGCCAGCCGCCGCAGAACGCGGCGCTGGCACTCGAAAGCGATCTCGGGAAGGGCGCCGAGAGGAAAGAACGACGCCTCCTCAGCGTCGTCCCCCGCCAGAAGCTCCCCGCCGGTGGCCCGGCCGCGGAAAACGACGAGCAGCGTCTCCCCCCGCGGATCGTCGGCGCACGATTCGACCGAGTGGATCCCCTCGATCCGGGCGATCAGCCCGGTCTCCTCCTCGAGCTCGCGCACGGCGGTGTCGCGGCTGTCCTCGCCGTACTCGATGAACCCCGCCGGCATGGTCCAGAGCCCCCTGAAGGGATCGAAGCGCCTGCGCACCAGCAGGACCCTCCCCTCGGCGTCCGTGACGAGCATCGCCGCCGCGGGGGCCGGGTTGCGGTAATGGACGAACCCGCACTGGCGGCAGGCCATCCGGCGCCTCCCGGACTCTTCGACCGCCGAGAGCCTCTGACCGCAGAGGGGGCAGTAGGCGAACCTTCCCGTCATGGCCGCACCTGCAAACCCATGCTCAGTCCCCCTCGTCGGGAAGGGTATCGGCCGCCGGATCGCCCTGGTAGCGCAACAGCCATATCCGCCAGTTCCGGTCGGTCTCCTGGAAGTCGAGCCCGTAGATGTCCTTGAACCGCGCGCTGAACGCGCCGTCGTCCTCGACGCCGTTCGTCTTCCCGTACAGATCGAGGAGCTTTTCGATTCCGTACCGGTCTATCAGCCAGGTGACGAACGAGCCCCATCCGGGGACGAGGATCGACTGGTCGGCCTCCCTCCAGATCTCCGGATCTATCGTATGGTACAGGGCGGGGAGCCGCTGCTGCATGAGGAAGCGCTTCGAGCGTACGTGCAGATCCCACTCGTTGTGCTTCGCCCGGAAATAGAATACCAGCCCCTTGGCGAGCCCGACCGGAGGGAACCCCAGGTCGTAGAGAAGCAGGTGGATGATCTCGTGATCGTTGAAGGTCTCCACCGCGTGCAGCTCCCGGCGGTCCCAGCGCGCGGCCGTCTTGTATTTCTTCCGGTCGAGGATCCTCATGAAGGCCTCCTCGCTCGGGTAGAGGTAGAAGGTGATCGGTTCGGGGAGCGATCCGACTCCCGCCTCGCGGGCCATCTCCTCTATGAGCTTCGCCTGCGCCTCCATCGCCTCGGCGGGGAACGGCCGCTCGGGAAGCCACTTGAACGTGATGAATCCGGTCGCGCGCTCCTCCCAGCCGAGCGGCTCGAGGATCACCAGCTCGACGTTGTCGAAGTAGATGTACCCCGTCATCTGGTTGATCAGGCCGATCTCGACCGACCGGGCCTTCTCGGGAACCTCGACCTTCTCCTCGTTGCGCCGCCAGCCGCTCGTTCCGAGGCGGTGCCTCGTCCAGGCGTCGGCGTAGTACCGGTCGCTGACGCGATTCCCCCCGGCGTCGTAGAACCGGACATAGATGTTCGCGTTGTCCTCCTGGCCCCGCTCGCGCTTGATGTCCCTCGTCCTGATATCGGCGGCGAAGAGGATCTCGTGCCCGGGGCGGACGGGATGACGCTGCGTCAGCACCATCCACTTGCCGGTGTCGAAGAGCCCCCGCAGGTAGTACGAGAACCGCCCCTCGGCGCCCTCCTCGCTCTTGCCGAAGTAGCTCCTCTTTTCCCCGTCGCCCGAGAAATGCCGGAGCTCCCACCCGGCGGGCATGAACCCTTCCCACTCCTCGAACCCCGGGTTCACCACGAGGTTGACGTTCGTTCTGATCTCGGGAAGGACCTCCTCGGGCTGCTCCTTTCCGCCGCATCCGGCCAGGAACGCGAGCGCGCAGAGAGCCGCACAGGTCGCTGTGATACGCATGTCGATCTTCATCCGCTCCTCCTGTACGCCGTTGTACGCCTGTCACGCATCGACGGTTCCCTTTTCCCTGCCGAAGGCCTTCCAGAGCAGCGCCATCTCGGCGAGCGCGTCCTGGACCATCGCGTTGACCGTGCCGGGCCGGTACCGCCCGCTCTCGAGCGGTTTCCCGGCGGCAGTGCCGGTGAGGATCTCGATCCCCTCGTCGACGGTCCTGACGGGGTAGATGTGGAACTTCCCCGCGGCGACCGCCTCGACGACCGTCTTGTCGAGCATCAGGTCGGGGACGTTCTGATGGGGGATGATCACCCCCTGCGTCCCGGTCAGCCCGCGGGACGCGCAGACCTTGTAGAACCCCTCTATCTTCTCGTTGACCCCGCCGATCGGCTGAATCTCCCCCTTCTGGTTGATCGAGCCGGTTACCGCGATCTCCTGCCGGATCGGCAGACCCGAGAGGCTCGAGAGGATCGCGTAGAGCTCGGTGGAGCTCGCGCTGTCCCCGTCGATCCCGCCGTACGACTGCTCGAAGGCGAGGCTCGCGCTCATCGCGAGCGGAGTCTGCCGCCCGTACCTCCCCCGCAGGCAGCCGGCGAGGATCAGCACCCCCTTGTTGTGCGTGCTTCCGCTCAGGTCGGCCTCGCGCTCGATGTTGATCACCCCGGCGTTGCCGAGGGCCGTGCGGGCCGTGATCCGAGACGGGCGGCCGAACATGTAGTCGCCCATGGTGTAGACGGACAGCGCGGTGAC
>JAQVGR010000355.1 GCA_028696635.1 Candidatus Krumholzibacteriia bacterium
CCCTGCCGCCGGAGGGATAGACCGTGCCGAGGCGGGCGGGGCGGCCTCCCACGAAATGCCCCCTCTCCACGAGGACAACCTCGACGCCGAGGTCGGCCATGGCGATCGAGGCGCGCATCCCGGCGATGCCGGCGCCGATCACCAGGACCTTCCTGACCGACGTCACGCGGACCTGCTCGAGAGCCTCGGCGCCTCGAGCCTTCGCGATCCCCCCGCGGACGAGCCCGATCGCCTTCCCCGTCGCTCCTTCGGCATCGTCGGAATGAGGCCAGGAGCATTGCTCGCGTATGTTGACCTGCACGTACTTGAACGGGTTGAGGCCTCCCCGCTCGGCCACTCCGCGGAAGGTGCACAGGTGGAGTTTCGGCGAGCAGGACGCGACCACCATCCCGTCGAGGCCGGACGCGCGGATGTCCTCCATCATCTCCTGCTGCGACGCGTCGGAGCAGGAGAACATCCTCGTCCTGGCCACCTCGACGTCGAGTTCCTTCTCGACGGCCTCGCGTACCTTCTCCACGTCGACGTGGTCGGAGATGTTGCCGCCGCACCGGCAGATATAGACGCCGATCTTCCTGTTCCCGCTCATCTGCGGTCGCGCACCCTTTCGATATACGCCGCGGCCTGCGAAGCGGCGGCGCCCGCATGGAGGATCGAATCGGGAATATCCATCGGCCCGGTCGACGTCCCGGCGGCGAAGACTCCCTCGATCGCGGTCCGTCCGGGACTTGTCATCTCCGACGGTTCCCGCACGTACAGGAAATCGTCTGACTCAAGCTCGCCGTCCGTAAAAAGACCCTGGTAGTCCGTGTTCGGCACGAATCCGGTCGAAAGCACCACGAGGTCGTGCTCCGATTCGATGACACGGCCTCCGTTGTCGATATCCTCGTACCGGAGCAGCAGGTTCCCGCCGGGGCGCTCGTCGATCGTCGCGACCTTGCCCTTCACGAAACGCACGCCCATAGCCTTCGTCTGCTCGAAAAACTCCTCGTATCCCTTTCCGAAGGCGCGGATATCGATGTAATAGATAGTCACGTCGGCCACCGGAAGCGCGCCGAGTATCAGCTGTGCCTGCTTGATCGAATACATGCAGCACACGCGCGAGCAGATCGGCGTGCCCGCGGTGGCGTCGCGCGACCCGACGCAGAGGATGTAGGCGATATTGTCCGGCGTCTTCCCGTCGCCCGGCCTGAGCACGTGGTCGTACGGCCGGGTAGGCGCGACGAGTCTGTCCATCTGCATCGCGCTGATGACGTTGGGGAACCTTCCGACTCCGTACCGTTCCTGCAGTTCGGCGGGATAGAGATCGAAGCCGGTCGAGACGATTATCGAGGAGACCTCGACCTGCGTCTCGGTCCCCCGCATGCCGAG
Organism: Candidatus Krumholzibacteriia bacterium; assembly: GCA_028696635.1. GTDB lineage: Bacteria > Krumholzibacteriota > Krumholzibacteriia > Krumholzibacteriales > Krumholzibacteriaceae > JAQVGR01. The sequence goes on from JAQVGR010000355.1 coordinate 1,369, forward strand.
ATCCACGGCACCGGCCGGGCATACATCCACGCATCGCATGCATTCCGTGCAGATCCCGCAGTTGAGGCAGTTTCCGGCGCTTGCGAGGGCTTCATCCCCGTTGAGCGGCTGTTCGACCTCGTCGAAGCCGCCGGTCCTCGACGGCCCCGCTATCGACGTCGGGACGACGCGCTCTCCGGCATACGATGCCTGCCGTGAGAGCACGTCACGGGGATCAACCGGGGGCAGCCGGTCGTCGTACGGGACCGTGCTGTACGCCTCGCCCCTGAGATACCGGTCGATATGGAACGCGGCCCGTTTTCCGTATGCGATCGCATCGACGATCATCGACGGACCGCTGACCGCTTCGCCGCCGGCGAACACCCCTTCCACGCAGGTCGTCAGGCTCCCCGCGTCGGCCCGTAACGTGCCGTCCCGGTCGACTTCGAGCCCGCATTCGACGAAGCGCTCCGACTTCGATTCCTGGCCGATCGCCGTGAAGATCACGTCGGCCGGCAGGGTGCGTCTGCGGCGGCTGTCGACTCTCAGGGAGCGGGTTCCCGATCCGTCGATGACGCTCTCGGACCCTGCGCCCTCGATCCCGCTGACCTTTCCGTCCCGCGATCGTATGCGCACGGGGCTGAGCCGCTCGACGAACCGCACGCCCTCGACCCGCGCGCCCTCGATCTCCTCCCCCGAAGCGGGCATCTCCTCTATCGTCCGCCGGTACATGACGGTGACCTCACGGGCGCCGAGCCGGACCGCTGTGCGTGCGACGTCCAGGGCGACGTTGCCTCCCCCGACGACGACCGCCCTTCTCCCCCGGAGATCGATCCTCCCGCCGAGATTCACCGCCTTGAGGAGTTCGAGCCCGCCGGTGACCTCGGGGAGATCCTCTCCTTCGATGCCGAGCCGCCGGCCGCGCGAGGCTCCGACGGAGACGAATATCGCGCCGAAGCCCTGCCCGCGCAGCTCGTCTATCGATCCGACGCGGATTCCGGTCCTGATCTCGACGCCGAGAGCGGTCACGTTCATGATATCCCTGTCGACGACTTCCTTGGGAAGACGGTACGGCGGGATTCCCGTCCGCAGCATCCCTCCCGGTTCCGGCGACGCCTCGAAGACGACGACATCGTATCCGTCACGCGCGAGAAAGAAGGCCGCAGAGAGGCCGGCGGGGCCCGAACCGATCACGGCGATCCTGCCGGTCCGGCGTTCAGGCGTCGGCCCGTACGGAGGCCGGGGATGATCGGCGTAATAGCTGTCGGCGATGTATCTCTTGAGGAGCCTGATATGAGGCGCGTTTCCGACAGCCGTCCGCGTGCACTCAGGCTGGCACGGCGCGTAGCATGCCCTGCCGAGGCTGCCGACGAGCGGCGCGTCCCGGAGGATCAGTTCGAACGCCCGTTCGATATCCCCCTGCCGCAGCAGCGAAATGTACCCGTTCGCCTTGATCCCCGCCGGGCATGCGTGCGTGCAGGGTGATGTCCCCTCTCGTTCTATGACGGCTTTTTTCGGCACCGCCTGGGGATGCGCGATGTGCGCCGCG
>JAQVGR010000356.1 GCA_028696635.1 Candidatus Krumholzibacteriia bacterium
CCGACCACGCGTCGCGTATCGCGCAGGCCTCCTTCGTGCACCCCGGGGTGTCGTCCTTCGGATAGAAGTACAGGAGCACCCACTTTCCCCTGTACTGTGCAAGTGATTGGATATTCCCGTCCTGGTCGGGGAGCGAGAAGTCCGGAGCCTTGTCGCCGACTGAGAGCATCTTCCTCTCCTTCCTGAGCGGGTGTCATCCGCCGCCGCGCTCGAGCAGCTCGCTGCGGCCCCTCGGGGCGCCGCCGCCCATCGGCACGACGTGGATGTGGGCGTGCATGACCGACTGGCCCGCCGCGCGTCCGATGTTGATCCCTATCTTGTACCCGCCGGGGGAGTATTCCCCTTCAAGCCGTGCGCGCACGGCGCGGACGAGCTCGAAGCAGGCCGCGGCTTCCTCCGGCGTGAGATCGAAGAACGAGGCGACGTGACGCTTCGGGATGACCAGCGTATGCCCCGGACGGATCGGATGCCTGTCGGGGATCGCCGCGGCGAGGTCGTTCTCGAGGAAAACCCCCGAAGGGGAACAGAACGGGCATTGTCGATCAATCATCTGTCATGTCCCTTCGAGCCCGTCGAGTAGATCCGCAAGATCCTCATGCGTCACGACCGGCGCCTTGCAGCTGTATCCCTCGCAGACGTACACCGCCGCGTCCCCATCGATCGGGACCATCCCCCCGAGCATCGGGGCGATATCGACTATAGCAGGCCTTTCCCCCGGCGGCCGAAGCATCGTCACCGCGCGGGGCAGGAACCGGCGCCCGATCTCGGCGAGCATCGCCTTCGTTTCGTCCGCCTCGGGATCCCCCGCTATCACGATCTCCGCCTCGGGGCCGAGAGCGAGGTCGACCGCCGAGAGCATCTGCGTGTATGCGGTCGGGTGCGACTCCATGGCCCCGGCGAACTCGCGCAGGAGCCGGTCGGCGCGCGCCTCGTAATCGGCCCTGCCGGTCAAGCGACCGAGACGCAGCAGGCAGAGCGCGGCGATCGAGTTCCCCGACGGGACGGCCCCGTCGTATATCTCCTTCGTACGTACGGGCAGATCCCCGGCGCCGCCGGCCGTCAGAAAGAACCCGCCGCCATCACCGTCGCCGAATCTCTGTATCATGAGATCGGTCAGCGCGAGCGCGTCGCTCAGATGCTCCGGCTCGAACGTCGCCTCGTAGAGCTCGAGCAGGCCGTATACCATGAACGCATAGTCGTCGAGAAACCCCTCGATCGCCCCCTCCCCCTCGCGCCAGCGGTGCAGGAGCCCGCCGCCGGGGCCGCGCATCGCCCCGAGAACGAACCGGGCAGCCTTGCGGGCCGCCTCGGCGTATTCCGGGCGCCCCGTCACTCGGGCGCCCCGCGCGAGCGCGGCGATCATCAGGCCGTTCCAGTCGGCCAGGACCTTGTCGTCGCGCATCGGGCGCGGCCTGAGGGAGCGGATATCGAGGAGACGGCGACGGGCGCGGGAGAGGAGCTCATCGAGCGCGCGCGCCGATGTGCCGTTCGCCGCGGAGATCTCCCCGGCGGCCTCGCGCGCGCCGCGGGGTATGTTCAGGATGTTCTTCCCCTCGAAGATCCCGCCGTCGGTCACTCCGTAGAAGTCGCAGAATATCTCCGAGTCCCCGGGGCCGAGCGCGGCCTCGATCCCGTCTTTCTTCCATATATAGAACGCGCCCTCGCCCCCCTCGCTGTCGGCGTCCTCGGCCGAGCAGAAACCGCCGCCGGGAAGGTTCATGTCGCGCAGGACGTAGCCGAAGATATCCTCCGCGGCGCCGGCGAAGAACCGGTCGCCGGTCGCCTGCGCGGTCTCGAGGAAGGCGATCGCCAGCATCGCCTGGTCGTAGAGCATCTTCTCGAAGTGAGGGACGAGCCACCGCCGGTCGGTCGCGTAGCGGTGGTACCCCCCGCCGAGATGATCGTGTATCCCCCCGTCGTGTATCGCCCGCAGGGTGCGCGTGGTCATCTCGAGGGCGGCTTCGCTGCCGCCGCGGCGCCGGGCGCGCAGCAGCAGGGTGAGCTGGTGCGGGGTGGGGAACTTCGGGCGGTCGCCGAACCCGCCGAACTCGGGATCGAAGGAGGCTTCGAGCCGACGCGCGGCTTCCGCGATCGCGCCGGCCGGGATCGCCGCGCCGCCGCCGCGAAGGCTGGAGGCATCGAGCGCCGCGAAGGCGTTCTCCCCGACCCGCTCGAGATGGGCGCGGTCGCTCTTCCAGATAGAGGCGATGTGCGGCAGCAGCTCGGCCATCCCGATCAGGCCGCCGCGCGAGCTCTTCGGCAGGTAGGTGGCGGCGAAGAACGGCCGCCGATCGGGCGTCATGAAGATCGTCAGCGGCCAGCCCCCCGAGCCGGTCATCGCCTGGCAGACCTTCATGTAGACGGCGTCGATGTCGGGGCGCTCCTCGCGGTCGACCTTTATCGATATGTAGCTCTCGTTGAGCAGGCGCGCGACCGACTCGTCCTCGAACGACTCGCCCTCCATCACGTGGCACCAGTGGCACGACGAGTACCCGATCGAGAGGAATATCGGCCTGTCCTGCGCCCGCGCCGCGTCGAACGCCTCCTCCCCCCACGGGCGCCAGTCGACGGGATTGCCGGCATGCTGGAGCAGGTACGGGCTCTTCTCGTTCGCCAGGCGGTTCAGGTCGGGGTTTCCTCTCCGAAATCGTTCACGATATTCCCGCGCCGCGCCGCGGTCCTATTGCGCCGCGAGACCGGCGCCGCGTATCGCCGCGCCTGCCCCGAGCGGTATGTACCGGTCCGCGGATCGCTCCCTGAAGAACGCGATTGCGTCATCCCCCGTGCAGTGCGAGGCGCCGCAGAAGCGCACGTGATGCTTCTCGAAGACGGCGGCGATCTCCTCGAGCCGCTTCTTCCCCGCCTCGCGCAGGTG
>JAQVGR010000357.1 GCA_028696635.1 Candidatus Krumholzibacteriia bacterium
CGGTCACCTCCTCGAGCCTGTGTATCTCGTGCGGGTTCTCGTACGAGGGGACGAGACGGTCGATCCCGGCGACCGCCGCCATCCCGCCGAAGAAAGCGGCCAGGGCGGCCCATCCGCCGCCGGTCCCGCCGAGCCCGGCCTGCAGGGCCTCGCGGCCGGCGGGGAGCAGCTCGAGCATCGAGACGTAGATCATCACCCCGGCGGAGAACCCGAGCGAGACGCAGAGCAGGCGCTGGTTGGTGCGCCGGGCGAAGAAGGCGATGGCGCTGCCGACCCCGGTCGAAAGCCCCGCGACCAGCGTCAGCGTGAAGGCGAAGGAGGGCGATCCCCCCGTCATGGCGTCTCCTCCCGCGCGCGGACGGTGTGCCGGCCGCGGGCGAACCGGCCGTCGAAGCCGATGTGATACCGGCGTTCCATGACGTTCGCGAACTCCTTCCGGGCGCCGGCCCCGTCTACCTGCGCGCGCGCAGCGCCCCGATCTGCGCCCTGCGCGCGAGGTCGATCGATTCGGCCAGTATGCGCGCGGCCTCCTGGGGGCTGTGGAACCCGGTGCTGTTCTCCGAGGAGACGAAATCCCAGCGCAGCTGGGACGAGCGGTGCAGGGCGAGCGCCTCCTCGAGGTCCCGCTCGGATACCCCCGCCTCGCGCGCCTCGACGATCGCCCCGATCGCCTCCTCGATCGCCCGCTCCGCGCCGCGCAGCAGGGCCGCCGTCGTGTTCTGCGCGGTCAGGACGCGCTCCTCGAGCTCCTCCGCGTCGAGCGGATGGCACGCCTGGCAGGAGCGGCTTATGTCGTCGAGCGGGCTTCGCACCCGGTGATCGGAGACCTTGAACGAACCCTCGCGGACGTACGGCATGTGGCAGTCGGCGCACGAGACCCCCGAGCGCGCATGGACGCCGGTCCCCCACATCTCGAACTCCGGGTGCTGGATCTTGATCATCGGCGCGCCCGAGCGGGGGTGCGTCCAGTCGGAGAAACCGTACTCGTCGTAATGCTCCTCGATCCCGTCGACGGTCCGTCCCCTGCTCCACGGGAATGTCAGGATCTTGTCCTCGCCGAGGAAATAGTACTCGACGTGGCACTGGGCGCAGACGAACGAGCGCATCTCCTGCCGCGTCGCCTTCGAAAGGTCCACGCCGGCATTCTCGAGCGCGTGCTTCAGGGCCGGCCGCGTGATCACGAGATCCATCGTGGCCGGATCGTGGCAGTCAGCGCATGAGGAGCCTATATGCAGGCTGTCCCTGAGATCGTTGTACGGCGTCCGGTTGAAGGCCTCCCAGCCCATCTCCGCAATCAGGCGGGGAGCTTCGGCGGCATGGCAGTTGACGCAGGCGCCGGGCTGGTCGAACTCCGTCGTCCGCCTGGTCTCCTTCTGGTCCTCGAGAGACCAGTGATGCCCGCGCTCCTCGTCGTGATCGACGGCGAACGAGTACCCGGCCCAGAGGATCTTCATCGCCGGGTACCGCTCGAGCTTGCTGTACTTCTCCGATCCGCCGTACTCGGTCCTCCCGTAGTCGATCTCGGTCTTTACGAACGAGTCGTGCTCGTAGGGGAAATTCCTGCCCCATACGGAGGGATCGAGCTCCCCCTCGGGGATCGGCACCACCAGATGCGGATACTCGAGCGCCTCCTGCCTGCGGTGGAAGATGTTGATCAGCAGCAGCGTCACGGCGATCGTGGCGGCGGCGGTCGCGACGAATGTGGCGACCGCCGTTCGCGCCGTCGCGGAGCCCGGGAGACGGATCATGATCATCCTTTCGGATCACCGCCGGGGCTCGTGCCCCGTGCCGCGGTGGCATTGCGTGCAGTCGATGCGGTCGCCGCGCGCGAAGGCTCTCATGCGCGAGGACAGGTCGGCATGGCACCGCACGCAGTTCTCGATGACGACCTCGCGGTTGAACGGCCTGATCCGGATCGGCTCGTGAAACCCGCCCGTCGTGAAGGCGGATCCGTGGTGCCATCCGTTTATGCCCTTGACGGCGTATTTCCCGATGAAATCCTTCGGCGTGTGGCAGTCGTTGCACACGGCGGAGCGGGCGTGGCTGGAGCGGTTCCACGCGTCGAACTGGTCGCGCATGACGTGGCAGTTCATGCAGGTCGCCGGATCGTCGAAGAGATACGATGTCCCCTGCGCGTACCAGAAGGTCGAGAGGGAGACCCCCGCGAAGACCCCCAGCATGGCGGCGCTCAGCCTGACCGCGAGAATCTTCTGCGGGGCGCCTCGCCTCAACGGTCCTCCCGTCGCCGGCCCGCCGCCGTCAGGCGGGCGGCCGCTCCCGGATCATCGTCAGAATCATCTTGAAGCGCTCGACGGCCCTGAGCGAATGCGGCACGCCGGCCGGCATGACTATCATCCGGCCCGCGGCCACCTCGTGATCCGCGCCGCCGATAGTCACCCGGGCGGTCCCGTCGATCACGTGCACGAGCGCGTCGAACGGCGCCGTGTGCTCGCTCAAGCCCTCCCCCGCGTCGAATGCGAAGACCGTGACCGTTCCCGCCGTCCGGTCGATCACCGTCCTGCTCACCACGGCGCCGGGCTGGTAGGCGGCGAGCCCGGCGGCCTCGACCGCCGCCCCCGTCTCTATTCCCTGTTTCTTCTCCGTCACCGTACCTTCCTTTCGCAGGCGCGCCGGAAATCCCGACCGGCCGATGGTACAATCCGCCCCCCGGACATTTCAACGCGTTTCAGGGGAAGCGCCGCCTCGGAGGCTCCTTTCACCGGGACGGGCCCGCGGCAGCAGCCGGGTGGAGCACACGGCGACGATCAGGGCGAAGGCGAAGGTCGCCGCTCTCGCCGACAGGACGCGTTCCATCCCGGTCAGCATCCAGACGATCGTGAAAACCATCCCGGCGAGGATCGTCGCCAGCACCGCC
>JAQVGR010000358.1 GCA_028696635.1 Candidatus Krumholzibacteriia bacterium
GATCTGAACATGGCCGGCGATATCCTCGTGGGGTCGTTCACACACGTGAACGGTCTTGCGCCGGGGGCGAGCTATTCCCTCGAAAAGCAGGTCGCTCTGCCGAACGGCGCCGAAGGCGACTACTATCTCTTCGGCATCACGGATGCGACCGGACGCGTCGTCGAGCTCGACGAGAGCAACAACCAACTGTCGGCGGCGATCTCTGTGGTTCTGACCGTTCCCGATCTGACGGTATCGAGCGTATCGGGACCGGATACTGTCTTGGCGGGACAGCCCGCCATGGTCGGCTGGTCGGTCCGGAATGACGGAAACGGGCCGGGCTATCCGTCCTCGTGGTACGACGGCGTCTATCTCTCGCGGGACCAGATACTCGATGAGACCGATTACAACCTCGGCGCGCGCTACCGCCAGGGCGGCCTCGCGATCGGCGGCAGCTACCCGGACAGCCTCCAGGCGACCATTCCGATCGGCCTCACGGGCCGTCACTACTTCTTCATCAAGACGGACAAGGCCAATTCCGTGTACGAGCACGATAAGGAAGACAACAATATCGCGTACACGACGGACGGGGTCGAGATCTTTGTCCTTCCTCCCGATTACGACCTGGAGGTCGTCGAGATCGTCATGCCCGACAGCCGGTTTGTCGGAGAGGAAATCAATATCAGCTGGACGGTCGCGAACAACGGGGCGAGCGATCTGTCCGGGCAGTGGCTCGATGCGGTGTATGTGTCCGCCGACACGATCTGGGATATTGACGACGCGCATCTCGGCACCGCCGTGCGCCGCACCGGTCTGACCGCGGGAGGCGTCTACCGGCAGATGTTGACCGTTGCCGCCTCGGATTTCTACGGGGCGCTCGAGACGGCGGTCCCGGGGCTCGAGCCAGGCGAATACCGCCTGCTCGTGAAAACCGACATCTACAACCAGATCAACGAGCTGGACGAGTCGAACAATGAGGGCCATTCCGTCTCCGGCCTCGATCTCGATGTGGTGCCGCTGACGCTCGGCGTGCCGCAGGATTCGACGGTCGGGGCCAACGGGCAGCACTACTATCGCGCGACCTTCCCCCCGGGCGAGGACCTGAAGCTCACCGTCGATATCGGCCACGAATTCGACGAGTTCGAGCTGTATGTCTCATTCGGCGAGCTGCCCGATCGAATCGGCTATTTCCGCAAGCACACGGTGGACGGGCACGAAGAGATCATACTGGCAACCCCCGACACCACTGTCTGCTATCTGATGATGTTCGGCGATTTCATCGTCGGCGGCGGAGCGTACACAATAACGGCCGAGTCGATACTGTTCGGTCTGACCGCCGTCTCGCCGTCCGGCGCGGGAACGGAACAATTCGTCTCGTTCGATCTGACCGGCGGCCAGCTCGACCAGGTGACGGGAGTCAGGTTGCGGCACGAGGGAGGAGGGGAGATCGACGCGTGGGCGCTGGACGCGACAAGCAGCACAAGGCTCGGCGCCGCCTTCGATCTCCACGGCGCGGCGGTCGGGACGTACGATTGCATCGCCTACACCGGTTTCGCGGATTCCTCGGTGCTCGCGTCGGCGATCGTGTTGAACGACGGAAGCGAGCCGTCGGTCGCCCCGAATATCCACGGGCCGGTCGCGATCAGGCAGAGCGCCTCGATCGACTACACGATTTCTCTGTACAACAATTCGAACGGCGATGCGCACGACCTGATCCACAGCATGAAGCTCGATTACGGCACGCAATACCAGCTGCTGCTCGATGACGGTCTGGCCCAGATCAGGATTTCGGACGGAGAACCGGTGCTGCTCTACACCAACTATATCGGAGTCGGCGCCGTCGAGACCTATACGGTGAGGATATGGGGGAGTATCGACACCGGTCTCGAGGCGATGACCGTCTTCTTCGATCCGGAGTTCAGGACGGCGGGAGCCCGGAGTCTTGTCATGTCGTCATGGGTGAATCCGGTGGTCGACGAGTTCGTCGCCCGCGTCTCCTCCCTTGGCCAGGCGGTCGACGGCCAGCAGCTCTGGAGCAATCTCGTCGACGTCTGGGACGCGCCGATGACGCTGCTGGGGGAGAAGATGCAAACGGTCAGTCTGGACCGGAAGATCGGAACATCCCTGCGCCTGGCTCTCGAGGGGGAGCTCGGCGTTTCGCCGACATACGCCGGAGAGCTGGGTGAAACTGGGGGTGCGAGGGCGTTTCTCGGCAGCACGGGCGCGGTCGACGAGGGGGTACTCTCGGCGATCGGCGAGGCCCGGGACCAGTATCTCGCCGCGGCATCCAGCGGCAGGTTCCAGAAGAAGCGGCAGGATGTCACGGTCAGGATCGCGAGAGATCCCAACGAGAAGTTCGGTCCCACGGCGGAAGGCGCCGAGAATTTCGTCAACCAGTGGCAGGATCTGCCGTATACGATCTATTTCGAGAACGTGCCTACGGCGAGCGCGGCCGCCCAGAACGTGCTGATCACCGATCAGCTCGATGACGATCTCGATTGGCGGAAGTTCCGGCTCGGGGAGATCGCGTTCGGCGACGTCACCGTGCAGGTCCCCGAGAACTTCAGTTATTATCACACGGCGGTGACTCTGGAATCGGGGTATCTGCTCGAGATAGACGCCGGGCTGAACGGCGCGACGGGGCTTGTCCACTGGAGTTTCAGCACCGTGGATCCGGCAACGGGCCTGCCGCCGCTCGATCCGGGCGCGGGGTTCCTGCCGCCGAACGATTCGACGCGCGCCGGAGAGGGGCATGTCCGGTTCACGATCCGGGCGGATGGCGAGTCGCCGAACGGAACGGAGATCTCAAACAAAGCCCTGATCGTCTTCGACGATAACGATCCGATCGAGACGCGGACCGTCCT
>JAQVGR010000359.1 GCA_028696635.1 Candidatus Krumholzibacteriia bacterium
CCGGAGCGGCGGTGCTGAGGCTTTCCCGGCGAGATCCGGTTCTAAAATTCCTGCAGAGGGTCCGCGATGAAGCGCACAGATTTGCTGTCGAATATCATCGCAGGATCAGTGGAAAGGGCCTACGCGCCTCGGAGCTCGACGCAATCCCCGGGATCGGCCCCAGGCGCAAGATACGGCTGCTCGCCGGATTCGGCAGCGTCGACGGCATACGAAGAGCCTCGGCGGAGGAGATTGCCTCGATACCCGGGATCGGCCGGGTGACGGCGGTGAGGATCCATGCGCACCTCGAACAAAACAGGCGTTAAAGGGCTTCTTGATCGCCTCGGGGAGCTCTACCTCGATCATCTCGCCGTGGAACGGGGGCTGAGCGGGCATACCGTCGCTGCCTACCGCAGCGATCTGCTGGAGTATTTCGCCTGGCTCGCCTCGGAAGGGATCGACGATCCGGAAGGTATGGACCTCGAGTCGAGCCTGCGGTTCGCCTCCCGGCTCGAGAAGACGGCCGGCCCCTCGTCGAGGTCCAGGATTCTGAGCGCCGTCAAGGGATTCCATCGATTCCTGTTCACGGAGGGAGAGCTCGGCCACCTCGATATCATCGGGATATCCGCCCCGAGGCTCACCAGGCGCATCCCCTACGTTCTCTCGACCTCCGAGATCGAGGAGCTCCTTCGGCAGCCGGACGAGACGCCGACAGGCCTGCGGGACCGGGCGATGCTCGAACTTGCCTACTCGACCGGCTTGAGAGTCTCGGAACTGTGCGGACTGCGGTCCGAGGAGATCGACGACGGACAGCGCTTCGTGCGGATCCGCGGCAAGGGCGGACGCGAACGGCTTGCGCCGGTCGGTTCGAAGGCGCGAGCTGCGCTCGCGCGCTATCTCGCAGAAGCACGACCGCGCATCGCGGGCCCCGGACCCTCGCCGTTCGTCTTTCTCAATTACCGGGGCGGACGGCTCTCCCGGGTGGGCTTCTGGAAGATCCTGAAGAAGCACGCGCTCGCTGCGGGTCTTCCCGGGGAGGTGACGCCGCACACGCTGAGGCATTCGTTCGCCACGCACCTCATCGAGGGCGGCGCCGATCTTCGGGCGGTCCAGGAGCTGCTCGGTCACGCCAGCATAGCAACGACCCAGATTTACACCAGGCTCGACGTCGATTATCTTCTCGAGGTGCACCGGACCTTTCACCCGCGAGGATAAATGGGGACGGGCAAAGAGGTATTGACAGGAGGAGGCGGTTTCCGTAGCATTCCCGAGACCGTCCGGTATACGCGGAGGCCCGCGCAGGTATCCGCCGTCGACCAGCAACAGGAATGCGCCATGACGTACCATGTCCGCCTCACACAGTTCGAGGGACCCCTTGATCTGCTGCTGCACCTGATCCGCAGGGACAAGATAAACATCTACGACATTCCGATATCGCACATCACCAGGGAGTATCTCGCCTACATCGAGATCATGCAGGAGCTGCAACTCGAGGTAGCCGGGGAGTTCTTCGTCATGGCCGCCACCCTGATGCGGATCAAGGCGCAGATGCTGCTGCCGAGGCGTCCCGACGAGGAGGAAGAGGAGGATCCCAGGGACGAGCTCGTCCGCAACCTCCTCGAGTATCGGAAGTACAAGGAAGCGGCCGGCATTTTCGCCGGATTCGAGCAGGACCGGCGGCGCGTATTCCCGCGTCCGACGTTCATCGTTCCCGAGGAGCCCGTCGAGGCCCCCGTCATGGAGGTAACGGTCTTCGACCTGATGGATGCGTTCCGGAAGGTCATGGAGGAGCTCAAGCGGCAGGTCAGTTACCGGGTGGAGCGCGAGCCTGTGACGATCGAGGAGAAGCTCGAGATCGTTCGCGGCAAACTCGCCTCGGGCTCCGAGGTGCTCTTCTCAGAGCTCTTCGGGGGAGCGACGACGAGGTTCGAGATCATCGTGACCTTCCTCGCCATACTGGAGCTCTCGAGGCTCGGGGAGCTCTCGGCGCGACAGGTCTCCAGGGGAAGCGACATCTGGCTGTACCGCGCGCAGGCTCACACCCCGCGCGCTACGGGAGCGGCGGCGAATGACATCATCGAACGAACGTGAACGCAGCAGGCTCGAGGCCGATATTGAAGCGCTTCTCTTCGCTTCGGACACGCCCCTTTCGGCTTCTCGGCTGTCGGCGCTGACAGGCGGATCCCCGGCAAGGGAGATCAAGGAAGCCGTTGCGGAGCTCGAGCGGTTCTACCGCGAGGCCGACCGGAGTTTCTCCATCGTCGAAGTCGCCGGCGGATACCAGATCACGACGCTTCCCGCATACGCCGGCACGGTCTCGGCTCTGTTCAAAAGCCGCAGGAAACCGAAGCTTTCCCAGGCTGCGCTGGAAACCCTCGCTATCGTAGCCTACCGGCAACCCATCAGCAGGCTCGATATCGAGGCGATACGCGGCGTGAACTGCGACGGCGTGCTGGCGACGCTGACCGAACGCGATCTGATTGCGATCAGCGGCAGGGGAGATGCAATCGGACGCCCCTACCTCTATTCGACGACATCGACCTTCCTCGAATATCTCGGCCTGAAAGACTACCGGGAACTCCCGGTTATCGAGGAGCTTGAGCGGAGCCTGGAGTCCCTCGATCTCATTCCGCCCCCCCTGCGGGAGCGGACCGGGGAGCCGGAAGAGAACGACGCGCCGCAGGAATCGGTCCCCGACGGGGATTCCGGCTGATCCGATGAGTCCGCAGATCAGGATCAACAGGTATCTGGCCGCGGCGGGGCTCGGATCGCGGCGCGCGTGCGAAGAGTTGATCCGTGAAGGAAGGATCAGGGTAAACGGAGTGGCGGCGGAGCAGCTCGCCAGGATCATCGACACGGAA
>JAQVGR010000360.1 GCA_028696635.1 Candidatus Krumholzibacteriia bacterium
GAGGGGAGGACCGGCGCGCTGTCGATCGGTCTGTCACAGGATGGGCGATGGTCGGATCTCTCCGGGGCGGTATTCAGCGCGACGGTAGACGGAAGGGATGCGGTCGACGGAGAGCGTATCGCGCTCGGCCCCGACAGGCCCGAGACCGAGATCGTCTTCTCCTGGCGAACGGACGGCGGCGGGTTCGTCGAGAAGCGATACCGCTTCTCGGACGGCGGATACGAGGTCGGGCTGGATGTGCGCATCGGCAGGCAGGGCGTCCTGCGGGAGACGGAGGCCTATTCGCTCGCATGGCGGTGCGGGCTCCCGATCAACGAAAAGGACGCACGGCACGACGAGAACGCCTTCACCTCGCTCGGAAGGGTCGGGGAGGAGGTCTTCATGAAATCCCTCGGCAAGTTCGGCAAGACCGATCGGGTCGAGGAGGAGGGCGTCGTTGTCTGGGCCGGGGCGATGAGCAAGTATTTCCTCAGCGCCGTCCTCACCGGGACGCAGCGGTCGGGGACGCTCGCGATGACCGGCGACCGCGGGCAGACAGGATCGGTCGGGTGGTCCGTCGAGTACCCGTTCCGGGGGGACCCGCGGCTCGTCGAGGACAGCTACCGGATCTATCTCGGACCGCTGGACATGGACAATCTCAAGGCGTACGGGGCCGGACTCGAGAAGACGATCGACCTCGGCCGGAGGACGCGGTTCCTGGGCGTCATCATCTTCAACGCGATGATCTGGATGAAACGCTGGATACCCAACTACGGCCTCGTGATCATCATCCTGTCGATACTCACCAAGGTGATCTTCTACAGGCTGACGCACAAGAGCTTCAAGTCGATGAAGGACATGCAGCGCCTCCAGCCGAAGATCAAGGAGCTCCAGGAGAAATACAAGAACGACCGGAGCAGGCTCAATCAGGAGACGATGAAGGCATACAAGGAAGCGGGCGTGAACCCGCTCGGGGGATGCCTGCCGCTCGTTCTGCAGATGCCAGTCTTCATCGCGCTGTTCAACGTCCTGCGCAACACGATCGAGCTGCGCGGCGCCCCGTTCGCCCTGTGGATTGACGACCTGTCGCAGCCCGACACGCTCTTCGGGTTCGGGGTGAAGCTGCCGTTTATCGGGAGCGACTTCCACCTGCTGCCGATACTGATGGGCGCGGCGATGTACGTTCAGTCGAAGACGACCGGTTCGCCGACAGGCGATGCGGCCGGCGCGGCGCAGACGAAGATGATGACGACGATGATGCCGATCGTGTTCACCGTGCTCTTCTACGGGATGCCGTCGGGTCTCGTCCTGTACTGGCTGGTCAACAACATCTTCTCGATCGTCCAGCAATGGATCGTCCACCGGCAGGTCGAGGCCGAGGACGTGACCGTCGCGACGGCGTGAGTGCGGCGCGGCGGAAACCGGGGGGCGGCGAGGGCCGCAGCCCCGCCAGATATCGAATGAGACAGGAGCGGAATATGAACGCAGCAGAAGGAAGAGATCGGAACCCGGCGGTGGAGATGAAGGGGAAAACCGTCGAGAAGGCGCTCCAGAAGGCGCTCAACTCGCTCGGCGCGAGAGTCTCCGACGTCGACATAGAGATCGTCGATGCGGGACAGAAAGGCTTCCTGGGGATCTTCGGCGCGCGGGAAGCGCAGATACGAGTCACTCGAAAGAAGGATACGAAGGGGATCGAGGAGGTCGTCGACGATATCGCGCGCACGATCATGAAGGCTCTCGATGTCAACTACCGCATCTTCGCCGAAGCCGACGGGGACTCGACGTACGTCAATATCGAAACGGCCGGGGTAGACGGGCTGCTCATCGGCCGCAAGGGGGATACGCTCAACTCGTTGCAGCACCTCGTCGGGAGGATAGTGTCCCGCCGGCTCGGCGGATATCAGCGGCTCACCCTCGATGTGGGGGGCTACCTGAAGAACCGGCAGGAGATTCTCAAGCAGAAGGCGGTGAAGGCCGCCGAACGCGCGAAGAAGACGAACCGCGAGGTACAGCTCGAACCGATGAAGGCGTCCGAGCGGCGCATCGTGCACGTCGCCCTCGCCGAGGTCGAAGGGGTCTCGACATACACGACGGGGAACGGAGAGATGCGCAAGGTATACGTCGCGCCCGCGAAGGACGCCGACAAGCAGGACCGAGGCGACAGGAGAGGCCGGTTCGGCGACAGGCGATAGGTCATGATCAGTGACACGATCGTCGCCCTGAGCACGCCGCCGGGCGGCTCGGCGATCGCCGTAGTCAGGATCTCGGGGCCCCGGTCCGCGGAGATCCTCTGCAGGATGGCGCCGGGCGCCGCATCGTGGGAACCGCGGACCCTGCACGCGTGCGCCCTGCGCGGCGGCGCGGGCGAGACGATCGACGAAGCGGCGGCGATATTGCTTCGGGCGCCGCATTCATACACAGGGGAAGATTCAGCGGAGATATACTGCCACGGCTCGATGGTGATCGCGGAGCGGATCATCTGCGAAGCCGTGCGGCTCGGAGCCCGGCCGGCGGAGCCGGGCGAGTTCACCAGGCGCGCGTTTCTCTCGGGTCGGATCGACCTCTCGCAGGCGGAGGCGGTCGCCGACCTGATAGCCGCCGAAACGAATCTCCAGGCGAAGGTCGCCCTCGAGCATCTCGGCGGCGCTCTCTCGAGGCGTCTCGGAGACGTCGAGCACGACCTTCTGGGGATGCTGACCCTCGTCGAGGCGTCGATAGACTTTTCGGGCGAGGGGATCGAAACGTACACCGACGGGAAGGCGGCGGATGTCGCGCGCGCGGCGCGCTCGCGCATCGATGCGCTTCTCGAGTCGGAGGTCGCCGGGGGGAAGCTCCGGGCGGGGATCCGCGTGGCTATC
>JAQVGR010000361.1 GCA_028696635.1 Candidatus Krumholzibacteriia bacterium
CCGGGGGTGTAGAAGTCCCTCCTGATCCGGTTGCGAATGCGCCGCAGTTCCCCCAGGCCGTACGTGTCCGAGTAGACGGGCCCCCCGACCGAGTCGCAGTGGTACCCCGGCGTGCCCTCGACGATCTCCTTGAGCGGGGAGAACTTCTCCACGCGCAGCTTCTGGAAGCTGATCGAATCGAGCCCGAGCTCCCTGGCGAAACGGCCGATGTAGACCATCTCCTCCTCGGTCTCGCCGATGTTGCCGTAGATGAAGTAGCCGTGGATATAGAACCTGCGCCGGTTGAACTCCCTGAACGCCTCGCGCACCTGCGCCTGCGTGAACCCCTTGCCCAGATCCTTCAGTATCCTGTCGTGGGGAGACTCGATGCCGATCAGGAATATCCTGAACCCCGCCTTCTCTGCCAGATCGAGAAGCCTCGGGCGCCCGGCGATCTCTATGCGGGTCTGCACCATGAAGGTCTTCCTGATCCCGTTCTCGATGATCAGCTCGCAGAGCCGCTCGCTCCGCGCGGGGTTGGTGAAGAAGTTGTCGTCGCTGAACAGGACGACGTCGGCGGCGACCTCCCTGAGCTCGTCGATGACCGACTCGAGGGAGCGCTCCGTGTACTTCCTCTTCTGCCCGAGCGGGTTGAGGCTGAAGGTGCAGAACTTGCAGTTGTAGGGGCACCCCCGCGAGGTGAGCACCGTGTCGAAGGTGTGCTTGGTGAGCCGGGCTCCGTTCTGTATCCAGCGATACTCGTGCCGCCTCAGCGACCTGTCGGGGTAGACGAAACCGAGATCGTCGGAGAGCGCCCTGTTGGCGTTGTGGACGATATTCCCGTCCCTGCGGTACGAGAGACCGGGGATATCCTCATGCGGGACTCCCGAGGCGATCTCCCTGATCGCCTCCTCCCCCTCTCCCCTGACGACGAGATCGATGTTGGGGCAGCTCTCCAGCAGCGCCTCGACCTCCTCGGTCGCCTTGTGCCCGCCGACCACGGTCATGACCTCGCCGGGGAGCGCGCGGATCAGATCGCAGACCTCCCGGTACTGGTAGTCCCAGGTGACGCTGACGCAGAGCAGGTCTATCTCATTGCGTATATAGTCGCAGAGGACCTCCACGTCGCGGTACCCCTCCTCGTACCGCAGGTCGAGAAGGGTCACCTCTCCGACGAGGTCCTTCATGTTCGCCGCGATATACTCCAGGCCGGTCGGGGGGAAGACCCCCATCGTGGCGGTGGAGTCGCGAAGATACGGGTAGAGGGCGAGAGCGTGTCCGAAGGCCATCCGTGTAATCCTCTATGGCACAGTGGAAAGGCGGAAAGACACTGGAAGGGTATGAGATGGCGCCGCGCCTGTCAAGATTGCATACAATACGGGGGAGGCCGGAACCCGGCCTCCCCCGCGTATGCGATGATCGGCGCGCCGCCCTGCCGTCGGCGGCCGATACTATCTATCCCCCGAGGGACCTAGAAGCTGCTGCGATAGCCGCCCCTGAGCCCGCCTCGCGAGCCCTCGACGCGCGGACGCGCCTCGTTGACCTTCAGCATGCGCCCCATGAAATCCTTCTCGTTGAGGTTTTCCATGGCGGTGCGCGCCTCGGAGTCGCTGGACATCTCGACGAAGCCGAATCCCTTCGGCCGTCCGGTCTCGCGATCGGTGATGATAGAGACCGAGTCGACCTGGCCGTGGGCCTCGAACGCCTTGCGCAGATCGTTCTCGCTCGTGTCGAAAGACATGTTGCCTACATAAATCTTCATTTTTGGCCTCCTGTTGGCCGTTGACGTTGAAATACGACAGATTTCCTGGAAGAAGATAACGTGTCCGGGGAGAGTTGATTAACGCGGCAGGGCTCGTCTATCGCCTGTATTCCGGGAACAGTATATGATCAA
The DNA here is from genome assembly GCA_028696635.1 of Candidatus Krumholzibacteriia bacterium. Classification (GTDB taxonomy): domain Bacteria; phylum Krumholzibacteriota; class Krumholzibacteriia; order Krumholzibacteriales; family Krumholzibacteriaceae; genus JAQVGR01. Next base: position 1,874 of record JAQVGR010000361.1, read on the forward strand.
TCCGTAATCCATCCGTATCGATGACCAATATAGCACAATCCGGGCCGGAAACAAGAGATATTTACGATTATTTCCGCCGTGTCCTCTCCCGATCACGTGTTCCACAGCTCCTCGAGGTGCTTCTCGATGTTCTCTTGCAGGCCATCAACACGCTTGTTTCCCTCAGAGTAGGCGTCTTTCCCATCCTGGTCCGCTAATCGCCGGACCGTCCGGCGCCCTTTTACTCGAGCAGTCTGTATCCTCGTCCCGCACGCACCGCACGGGGAAACAGAACTCTTTCCTGTTCGGCGCCCTCGTAATCATGTTGTTGTGGAACGTCAGCGCCCGAACCCATGCCTTCTCACCCTCGGGCGTTGACGTCCACCATCCGGCGTGCCCCGCGTGCGTGAACTCCCCAAGCGCAATGAATCCCGTCTGCACCGCGGAGAAGCCCGTCTCGTCCGAGTAGACGATCGGCGCGCCTTCATGCTCGACCGGCCAACACCCCGCTTTTTTCTTGGTCGCGGCGACGTTGCTCACCCTGTCGAGTCCGTCCAGGTCGAACTCGTCTTCCGGCAAGCCCAGCTCGCGCTCAAGGCCCCCCTTCATGTTAATAATTTAACATGTCCGCTCCGGTCCGCCCAACGAATAGCGTGAGGGGCCCGTCTATCTGATCAGAATCATCTTCCGCGTCTGTGCGAATTCCCCCGCGACGAGGCGGGAGAAGTACACCCCGCTCGCCGCCGGGGCTTCGTTACGATCGCGGCCGTCCCACACCATCGTGTGCCGGCCGGCCGGCATCGTTTCCTCGACGAGCCTCGCCACGAGCCGACCGGCGGCGTCGTAGATCCTCAGGCTCGTGTGTCCCCGCTCCTTCAGTCCGAACGCGATGGTCGTGCCCGGGTTGAACGGATTCGGCCAGTTCTGCGCGAGGAAGACGGCGGAGGGCACGTCCCCCGGCTCGTCGCCGGTCAGCTG
>JAQVGR010000015.1:0-2233 GCA_028696635.1 Candidatus Krumholzibacteriia bacterium
TCCCCCAGTGCAGGAGAGCCCGACCGCAGCGAGGTCTATCTCGTAATCGCAGACCGCCTCCCCGGGAAGCCTTCCTTCCCTCCGGCTGAACGGGCCGGCGCTCGCCGTCGCCTCGACCCCCTCGGGGAACAGCCCCGAGAGGGCCCGGAAGGTGACGCCCCCGTCCTCGATCAGCTCCGCATCGAAGAACTCCGTCTCTCCCGACATTCCCACGGCGAGAGCCGGCCCGAGGGAGATGCGCGGGTGGGGATGGAATCCCTCGCTGAACCGCAGCGGCAGCCCGCTGCGGCGCAGGGCGCGGTGCAGCACATTGGTCAGCTCGCGGTGGGAAAGGTAGCGCGCCCTGCCGGTCTTCCGGTACTGGAAGCGGTATCTGACGGGCTCGATCCCTTCCCCGGCTCCCGGACAGAAGGGCGCGGCGCGTATGATACGCGGAATTGCCGGAGGGCCGGCGGCGAGAGAAGCCCCGCGCTCTTCCTCGTCGCGGCAGGCCCCGCATCCGGCGCAGGTCCCCTCCCGGCAGTCCGCCGTCGGCTCCCCTGCGATGGCGCGCTCGCGCTCGCGTAGAAGAAATCGTTTGGAGACCTTCGCCCGGATCGCCTCCCACGGGAGATCCGCCCCGGGATCGAATCCGGCGAGCAGCCCCTCGACGGAGAGCCCCGCCCCGGAGAGCGCGCTCTCCCAGAGGTCGAACCGCAGCCGGTCGCGCCACGAGTCGAACCGCGCCCCGGCGCGCCAGGCGGCGAGCACCGCCGGCCACACCTCGCGGCCGCCGCGGGCGAGGACTCCCTCGAGGGCGCTGACCCTGGGGTCTCGCAGCCCCATATCGACCTTGCCGCTGCGGACGCGCTGGAGCAGGTACCGCTCCTTCTCCTCGATCTCGGCTATCGAGTCCTGCCGCTCCCACTGGAACGGCGTGTGCGGCTTCGGGACGAACGGCGAGATCGTCACCGACAGCCTGAACCGCCGCCGCGCCGAGGGCATGCACATGATCCGCTCGATCAGGGAGACGATCCCGTCGAGATCGCCGTCCGTTTCCGTCGGAAGACCGATCATGAAGTACAGCTTGAGATTCTGCCAGCCTGCGGCGAGGATGCGCTCGACCCCCCCGAGGATCTCCCCGTCGCTCATCGTCTTGTTGATCACGCCGCGCAGCCGCTCGGTCCCCGCCTCAGGCGCTATCGTGAACCCCGACCTGCGCACGCGCGAAGTCGCCTCGACGATCCGGTCGGTGATCGTCTCGGGGCGCAGGCTCGGAAGCGCGAGCGATACGCAGCGGCGCTCGAGCTCCGGGGCGAGGGCCTCGAGCAGCTCCTCGAGTCGAGTATAGTCGGAGCTCGAGAGCGACAGCAGCGAGACCTCCTCCCAGCCGGTCGCGTCGAGCCCCTCGGCGACCGCCCGGACGATCTCCCCGACGCTCCTCTCGCGGCGAGGACGATAGGTCATCCCCGCGTGGCAGAAGCGGCACCCCCTCGTGCATCCGCGCATGATCTCCACCGAGAGCCGGTTGTGCACGATGTCGGCCGCCGGCACTATCGGCCGCGAACGGAGGGGGCTGCGGTCGAGCGCGGAGGTGCGGGCGCGCGCCGACTCGCTGATCCCCTCGACCCAGACTCCCTCTATCGCCGCGAGGGCCTCGAGACGAGCGCGGCGGGGGGGGGCGGGGGCGCAACGCGGCGAGCGCCGCGACCGCCTCCGCGAGCGACTCCTCCCCGTCGCCGATGAAGAACGCGTCGAAGGCGCCGATGACGGGCAGCGGGTTGGAGACGCAGGGGCCTCCGGCGATCACCATCGGATCGCCGTCGCCGCGCCGGGCGGCCTCGACCGGAACCCCCGCGAGGTCGATCACGTTCAGGGCGTTGGTATAGTGCAGCTCGTACGGCAGGGTGATCCCGATGATATCGAACCGCCCCGCCGGCGTTCCCGTCTGCCACGAACGGAGCGGCTCGCCGCAGGCGCGCAGCCGCTCCTCGAGGTCGGGCCACGGGGCGAAGGCGAATTCGACGCCGACCCCCGCGAGATCCGACACGACGTGGTAGAGCACGCGCAGCCCCTGGTGGGACATACCGATCTCGTAGACGTCGGGGAAGACGAGGAGCACGTTGAAGCCGCCCGGGGCGAATCCTCCTCCACGCAGGTTGAGCTCGGAGTCGATGTAGCGCGAGGGCTTCTCGACGCCGGCCAGGACCCCGTCGACATACGGATCGGGTCGCCCCATGCGGGTATCGCCGCC
>JAQVGR010000015.1:2243-12126 GCA_028696635.1 Candidatus Krumholzibacteriia bacterium
CACCGTGATCTCGGGGATCCGGATCGTCGGTTGCGCGTCGGAGACGGGCACGTGCTGCCCTTCCTTCCCGCAGGTGCCGATATCGAACCCGAGGTCGGAGCCGACCATGTCAATCGCCGCCAGCACCGCCGGCCCGTTGCCGATCAGCGTGGCCCCGCGAACCGGACCGGCGACGGCGCCGTTCTCTATCAGGAACGCCTCGCTGACGTTGAAGACGAAATCCCCGCTCGACGTGTCGACCTGGCCGCCCCCCATCCGGGACACGTAGAGCCCGCGCCGGACGCTCGCGACGATCTCGTCCGGATCGTGCCGTCCCGGGGCTATCATCGTGTTGCTCATCCGCACGATCGGCCGGTGGCGGAAATCCTCGCGGCGGCCGTTTCCCGTCGAGGGCCTCCCCATCCGTGCGCCCGAGCGGCGATCGAGCAGGAAGGCGACGAGCACGCCGTTCTCGACGGCGACGGTCCGCCGCCCGGGATTCCCCTCGTCGTCGAACCGGTAGCTCCCCCGCGCCCCCTCGATCGTGGCGTCGTCGACCACCGTGACGAGCTCCGAGGCCACCCGCTCGCCGAGCCTTCCGCTGTAGATCGACAGCCCCTTCATCGCCGCGTCCCCCTCGAGACCGTGGCCGATCGCTTCGTGTATCATCGTTCCGCCGGCCCTGCCGCCGATCACGACCGTCATCCTCCCCGCCGGGGCGCGCGGCGAGCGCAGCATCCGTAACGCGCTCTCCCCCGCCTCGGCGGCCATCTCCGCGACCGCGGCGTGATCGAGATGCTCGAGCCCGCGCCGGCCGCCGCGCGAACGCGCCGCCGTCTGCAGCACCGAGCCGTCGGAGGCGATCGCCCGCACGCCGAGCAGTATCTGCGGCCGCTCCTCGCGAACCGCCGTCCCCTCGCTGTTGCAGACGAGGACCCTCCGCAGCGAGTCGCCGTAGAGTATCTTGACCTGCGTGATCCCGGGTCCCGCCGCGCGGGCGGCGCGGTCCGCCTCGCGCACGAGCGCCGCCTTCTCGTCGAGGCCCGCCTCCTCGGCGGGGCGCTCACGAGCCCCTGGCCCGGCGCTTCGAAGCTCGCGGGGCGGGGAGAAGCATCCGTCGCCGGCCGCGCCGAGGTCGCCCGCCACGGCGTCGACCGCGCCCATCATCGCCCCGCGGCCGGTCTCGGTGGAGAAGCCGTAGGCGGTGCGGTCGCCCGATACGAGCCGCAGCCCGAACCCCCCGTCGGCGCCGCTCTCGACCTTCTCGATCCTGCCGTCCTCGCACCGGATCGTTCGCGACGACGTCGACTCGAGGAAGATCTCGGCGAACTCCGCCCCGCGGGAGACGGCGAGCTCGAGCGCCTCTGCGATCCCGGGGGGCACGGGGCAAGTCGGCGGTCTCAGCATGGGCTCTCGTTCGCCTCCATGCCCTCGCCGCATCCCGACCGCTTGTCGAAGACGTCCTTGCGGTACTCGCCGTTTCGTTCGACGGGATAGTTTCCGCTGAAGCAGGCGACGCAGTAGCTGCGCGGCTCCTTGACGCAGGAAAGCAGTCCTTCGAGCGACAGGTAGTGCAGGCTGTCGACCCCGAGGTAGTCGCGGATATGGTCGACCGTGTGCGATGAGGCGATCAGCTCGCCGCGCGTGGGGGTGTCGATCCCGTAGAAGCACGAGTGCGTGATCGACGGCGACCCGATCCGCAGATGGACCTTCGCCGCCCCCGCGCCGCGGATCAGGGTGACGAGCTTGCGCATCGTCGATCCGCGGACGATCGAATCGTCGACCACGACGACGCTGCGCCCCTCGAGGACGCCGCGGACCGGGTTGAACTTGATCCGCACGTCCCAGTCGCGCTCGTTCTGGCGCGGCTGTATGAAGGTCCGGCCGACGTAGTGGTTCCTGATCAGGCCGAGCTCGAACCGGACCCCCGACGCCTCGCTGTACCCCAGCGCGATCGTGTTGCTCGAATCGGGGACGGCGATCACGATATCGGAATCGACCGACGCCTCCCGCGCGAGCCTGCGGCCCAGCTCGCGGCGCACCCGGTCGACGTTCTCGCCGAAGACGCGGCTGTCGGGACGGGAAAAGTAGATGAATTCGAAGATGCAGCGCGACTGCGGATCGGCCGGCTCGGCGAACCGCATGCTCTCGGGCCCGTCTTCCCCGATGGAGACGATCTCTCCCGGCTCGACGTCGCGCACGTACTCGGCGCCGACGATGTCGAAGGCGCAGCTCTCCGATGCGGCGATCCAGGTCCCGCCGAGCCGTCCGAGGCAGAGCGGCCGGAATCCGTGAGGGTCGCGCGCCGCGATCACGCGGTCCTTCAGGAGAAAGACGAGCGAGTAGGCGCCGCGCACGCGGCGGAGCGCGTCGGCGACCATCCGCTCCACCCCCTCCTCGCGGCTCTTCGCGATCAGGTGCAGGATCACCTCGCTGTCCATCGTGCTGCGGAATATCGACCCCTGCCCCTCCATCTCCTCGCGCAGCTCGACGGCGTTGACGAGGTTTCCGTTATGCGCGACGGCGATCTGGCCGATCCGGCAGTCGACGAGCAGCGGCTGTATGTTGGCCCGCCGCGAGACGCCGGTGGTGGAGTAGCGGTTGTGGCCGATCGCGAGACGGCCGGGGAGCCGCCCGAGGACCTCCGGGGGGAAGACCTTCGAGACGAGCCCCATCGCCTTGTGCTCGTGCATCCGGCGCCCGTCCGAGACGACGATGCCGCTGCTCTCCTGCCCGCGGTGCTGGAGCGAATAGAGGCCGAGGTACGACAGCAGCGACGCCTCGTCGCTCCCGCACACCCCGAATACGGCGCATTTGTCTTTCATGATTCTCCAGTGCCGGCGCCTGCTCTCATGTCTTTCCCCCGCCGGCTCCGGCCGGCTCGGTGCGCATCAGCGCGAACCCCTGGTAGTGGGGATTGACGAGCAGCCCGTGCCGGCGCGAGCGGGTCACTGCCATTTCCTCTACCTTCGACGCGGCCGAGGCCGCGTCGTCCGCCCGCACGAGCATGCGCCAGACCTCGCCGGAGCGCGCCCCCGCGAGGTGCACCTCGCCGAGCCGCGGGCCGAGACGATCGACCCAGCCGGCGTCCCTCCCCCCCGCCTTCCCGGTGACGAGCAGGTCGCATACGAAGACCCCTTCGCCCGCCCCCGGCCGGTCGGCGTCCAGATCGAGATCTCCCGTGACGACCCGCTCCCCCCCCGCCTCCACGGCGAGGCGATAGCGGTGCTTGTTCTGGTTGGTGAACGCGCTGTCCATGCGGATCTCGCGGTCGATCGCTCCGCTGACGGCGGCGGCTCCCGGGCCGTCCGCGTCGAACAGCCACCACGCGTACCGGAGCATGCCGCGCAGGTCTTCGGCGAACCCCATCGTCTCCGTCAGGGTGATCCACGCGGTCTGGACGACCAGGTCGATCACCTTGAGCCTCACCCACAGCTGCGCCGTCGCCTTCACCGCGCACCCCCTGTCCCGAGCTTCAAGGATTCGAAGAAACGCCGTCCCGGCCCTCCGTCCTCCATCTTCCCCGGATCGCAGGCGGCGGCGACGCGCCGGCGCCCCCACGACCCGGCGAGCCCTTCGGGGACCTGCCGCAGCCAGCTCGCCCGCTCGGGATGGGGCATCATCGCCAGCACGTTCCCCTCGGGGTTGCAGACCCCGGCGATATTGTCCATCGAGCCGTTCGGGTTGACGGGAAAGGCCGGATCGATCTCGCCCGCCGCCGTGCAGTAGCGCAGAACGATCTGCCCGTTCGCGCGCATCGCCTCGATCACCGATTCGTCGTCCGTGGAGAACCGCCCCTCGGCGTGGGCGATCGGGACCGGCACCACCTCGCCGCCGGCGAAGGCCCCGGTCCACAGGCACGGCGAGTCCTCGCAGCGCAGCCAGGTCCAGGCGCAGTAGTACCCCTCGCGGTCGGCCATCACGTTGGGAGCCAGGGCGAGATCGACGCGCTCCCAGTGAAGGCCCGGTATGAACCCCGACTCGACGAGGACCTGCGCTCCGTTGCAGATGCCGAGCACGGGCCGCCCCTGGCGGGCGAGAACGCCGATCGCGTCCATGATGCGGTCCTTCGCGGCGACCACCCCGGCGCGGATCCGATCCTGGTACGAGAACCCTCCGGGAAGGACGACGGCGGCCGCCTCCTGGAGCAGCGCCGGATCCTCGTTCCAGCGGAACAGCCCGGCCTCGAGACCGGCAGACCTGACCGCTTCGGCCGTCTCGTACTCGCAGTTCACGCCGGGAAACTGTATGATCGCGACGACACCCCGGTAGCGTCCAGCCACTTATGCTCCTTTCCCGGCGCCGAAGATCGGCCGGCATGCCGTCAGATAGATCCCGCGCAGCTCGTCGAGCGACCACGAGGCGAGGATCGCGTCTGCGGCGGTCACGACGAGCCTCCCGCCCTTTCGCAGCACGCCGAGCCGCCTGAGCTGAACCCTGTTGTGCGCGCAGACGGCGAGCAGATCGCGCTCGATCCCCGGCCCGACCTCCACGACGAACCCCCCCGTCTCGGAGAAGAGAACCGTCTCGGCGCCCAGCCCGGCGGCCGAGAGGTTCGAAGCTTCGATCGCCAGGCCCAGCGAGCCCTCGCCGGCCGGACCGAGCGCCATCTCGGCCACCGCGGTCAGCAGACCGCCCTGGGATATGTCGTGGCAGGCGCGGACCCAGCCTCGCCGGTGCATCTCGAGCACGGCGCGGATCTGGCCGCGCTCGCGCACGAAATCGGCCTTCGGGACAGAAGCTCCCTCCGCCCCGTAGACGGTCCGGAGATACTCGCTCCCGCCGAGCTCGGCGAGCGGCTCTCCGACGAGGAAGACCTCGTCCCCCTCCTCCTTGAAGGCGAGTGAGCGGCAGCGGGAATAGTCCTCCACCACGCCGACGCAGCAGACGATCGGGGAGGGCGGGATCGCCTTGCCCCTGGCCCCCTGGTTGTAGAAGCTCACGTTCCCCGAGACGACCGGCAGGGGATGCCCCTCGTGCGAGATCAGACCGATCCCCCGGCAGGCGTCGCCGATCCCGCGCACTCCCTCGGTGAACTCCCAGAAGACCTCGGGGACCTCGGGGTTGCCGTAGTTGAGGCAGTCGGTGATCGCCGAGGGGACTGCGCCGACGGCGGCGACGTTGCGCGCCGCCTCGCAGACGGCCAGCGCCCCCCCCTGGTACGGATCGATCGCCCCGTACCACGGGTTCCCGTCGACGGAGAAGGCGAGCCCCACCGCGCGCCCCGGCAGCGGAGCGATCACGCCGGCGTCGGCCTCCCCCGGCCGCAGGACGGCGCGCCCCTGCACCTCGGAGTCGTAATGCTTGAAGACATAGTTCTTCGAGGCGATGTTCGGCGAGCCGAGTATCTTCAGAAAATCGTCCCGGAGCGGGCGCCCCGGCTGCAGCGGCGGATCTTTGATCGCGGGACGACGCGCCTTCGAAGGCCGATCGTACGATATCCCCGTGGTGATCACATCGACGGGGGTCTCGCAGACCGCCTCCCCGCCGCTCTCGATCCTGTACATGCGGTCCCGCGTCACCTCCGCGATGACGACAGCCCCCGCCCCGTGGTAGAGGCGCGGCAGCTCGAACTCCTCGTTGTAGACCCGCAGCACGTCGGGGACGAATTCCTCCGGCACGGCGAGCGCGTAGCGCTCCTGGGTCTCCGAGCACGAGACGACGGCGGGAGGGAAGGCGTACCCCATCGCCGTGTTGACCGCATCGAGGTCGATGATCACGCCGAACCCCCCCGCGTGAGCGAGCTCCGAGGTGACGCAGGCGATCCCTCCCGCGCCGAGGTCCTTGAACCCGATCACGTACTTCTTCTCGCGGGCGAGCTCGAGGACCCTGCGGGTGGCGACGGTGAGGACGCGCTTGAGGAACGGATCGGGGACCTGGACGGCGCCGCGGTTGGCCTGTTCGCCGTCGACGAGATCCTCCGAGGCGAAGGCTGCGCCGCCGAACCCCGAGTCGTCGGTCGGCTTGCCGATGAGCACGATGCGGTAGGGCATCCGGGCCGCCTCCTCGGGGACGCGGCTGCGCAGCACGCGCGATTCGAGAACGGTGCCGACGGCGACGACGTTGACGAGGCAGTTCTCGTCGAAACGGGGATCGAAGGCGATGTCGCCGCCGAGGTTCGGCACCCCGAGGGGGTTCCCGTACTGGGCGATCCCGTCGACGACGCCGCGGGCGATCGAGATCACCTGCCGCGCGTTCGGGCCGGCCGGATCGCCGAAGCGCAGCGGGTCGAGCACCCCGACCACATCGGCCCCCATGCAGTAGACGTCGCGCACGATCCCGCCGATCCCCGTCGCCGCCCCCTCGACAGGGAGGACCTGCGAGGGGTGGTTGTGGCTCTCGTGGGCGATGACGAGGCAGTGCCAGTCGCCCCCCTCCGCCTCGGCGTACCGGATCACGCCGGCGTCCTCGCCGGGGCCGAGCACGACGTTCGGCGCCTTCGTCGGCAGGAGCTCGCCGAGCAGCCTGCGCGAGCTCTTGTAGCTGCAGTGCTCGCTCCACATCGTGTTGAAGATCGTCAGCTCCACGATCGTCGGGTCCCGGCCGAGCAGCTCGACGACCCGGCGGGCCTCGCCGACGGCGAGATTGAGACCGTTCTCCTCGAGGATCGCGGCGACCCGCCCGTCGTCCGAGCCGGCGATCGGGATCGTGCCTTTCAGCAAGATGCCGGTCCTTTCCGGGGCCTGCCGCGCCTGGACAGGACCCTGCTGAAGATGAAGTCGACGTTGCGCAGGTGCGCGTCGAGGTCGAAGGCCTCGTCGAGCTCGCGTTCGGAAACGAGCGAGGCGAATGTCCCGTCGGCGGCGAGGTGCTCCCTGATGCTTCTGCCCGAGCCGATGCTCTTCATCGCCGCCCCCTGGACCGTCTCGTACGCCGCCTCGCGCGAGAGCCCCTTGCGCACGAGCAGCAGGAGCAGGGCCTGGGAGAACACGAGGCCGCCGGTCAGCTCGAGGTTGCGCATCATCGCCGCGCGGTTCACCCGCATGTTCTCCGCGACCCAGGCGAACTTCTCGATCATGTACCCGGCGATCATCGTCGAGTCGGGGATGATCACCCGCTCGACGGAGGAGTGGCTAATATCGCGCTCGTGCCACAGGGCGACGTTCTCGATCGACGCCAGGGCGTTGCCGCGCAGCAACCGCGCCATCCCCGCGATCCGCTCGGTGAGGATCGGATTGCGCTTGTGCGGCATCGCGCTCGACCCCTTCTGCCCCTTCGTGAACGGCTCCTCGGCCTCGCCGATCTCGGTCCGCTGCAGCCCGCGGATCTCGACGGCCATCTTCTCGAGGGAAGCGCCGATCAGCGCCAGCGCCGTCAGGTACTGCGCGTGCCGGTCGCGGGGGATGATCTGCGTGGTGACCGGCGCCGCCTTCAGGCCGAGCCTCGACATCACGTACCGCTCGACGCGGTGGTCGGTGTGGGACATCGTCCCCACCGCGCCCGTGATCTGACCGACCGATATCTCCTCTATCGCCCGCCTCAGCCGCACCGCGTGCCGGTCGATCTCCTCGTACCAGACGAGGAGCTTCAGCCCCATCGTGATCGGCTCGGCGTGCACGCCGTGGGTGCGGCCGACCATCGGCGCGCGCCGGTACCGCAGCGCCTGGCGGCGCAGGACGGTGCGCAGGCGACCCAGCTTGCGCTGGATGATCAAACCCGCCTCGCGCATCTGGCAGGCCAGCGCCGTGTCGAGCAGGTCCGAGCTCGTCATCCCCAGGTGCAGGTACTTCCCCGACTCGCCGACATGTTCGGCCATGTCGGTGAGGAAGGCGATCACGTCGTGGCGCGTTCTCTTCTCGATCTCGAGGACCCGTTTCGCGTCGTAGCCGGCGCCGCGGCGGATCTCACGGGCCGCCTTCTTCGGGATGTGCCCGTACGCGGCGAGCCCCTCGCAGTAGAGCACCTCGATCTCCTGCCAGAGGCCGAACCGGTGCTCGTCGGTCCAGATCTCGGCTATCTCGGGAAGGGAATATCTCGGGATCAAGGACTACCCCCCTTCGGGTCTCCCGTCGCGGCCCGGCCTTTCTCAGGCCTGATCCTTCGCCTCGACGAGCGTGAGGGTGAACGTGAGCGTGCTCCCGGAGCGCCAGACGACCACCTCGAGCTCGTCCCCCACCTGGAGGCCGAAGATCGCCCGGCTCGCCTGGGACGAGTCGCGGATCGTGTTCCCGTTCATCTCGACGATCACGTCTCCGACGGCGAGCCCCGCCTGCTCCGCCGGGCCGCCCTCCTCGAGGGCCATCACGACGAGCCCGTCGCGCAGCGGAATCCCGAGGTTCCTCGCCACGTCCGGCGTGAGCCCGGAGACGACCAGGCCGGTCCAGACGCTGCGGAAATGCCCGTACCGCCGGATCTCGTCGACGACCATCCTGACCGTGTTGCTCGGTATGGCGAACCCCATCCCGATGTTGCTGCTCCCCGAGGCGGTCGAGAAGACGAAGGTGCTGATGCCGATCACCTCGCCGCGCATCGACACGAGCGGCCCGCCGCTGTTCCCCGGGTTGATCACCGCGTCGGTCTGTATCATGTTCTTGAATATCTGCGCCTCGTCGCCGGTCTCCTTCACGTCGCGGTGCAGGGCGCTGACGACCCCGGCGGTCACGGTCGGCTGGTTGTCGTTGAACAGGTAGGTGAAGGGAGACCCGATCGCGATGACCGGCTCGCCGATCTCCAGCGCGTCCGAGTCGCCGATCGGGGCGAAGGGGAGGTCGCTCCCCTCGATCTTCAGCAGGGCGACGTCGAACTCGGGCGCGGCGCCGACGAGCGTCGCCGGCACCTCGGTGCTGTCGATCATCGTCACGTAGATCTCCTCGGCGCCGCGCACGACGTGCTCGTTGGTGACTATGTACCCGTCCTGGTTGACGAGCAGGCCCGACCCGTAGATCGGGTACTTGCGCGTCTCGTAGGCGGGGAGCCGGCCGGCGTTGATCTGCCACCACTCGTAGAAGTTGCGCGCCCTGGCCGTGACGATCCGTGTCCGGAAGGTCGTCACCGAGACGACCGCCGGTCCGACGCGGTGCCGGGCGGCGACCATCGCGTCCGCGTCGAACAGGCCGGCGCCTCCGAGCACGACGTTCCCCGGCGCCTTCGGATAGAATGCCCGGCCGGTCCCGACGCGCCAGAGCATGACCGAGGTGGTCATCAGCATCGCCAGGGAGAGACCGAACAGGGCCCCGACGACCCAGGGGACCGCCCTCGACCACCGCGATTCGAACTGCGTCACTGCCCCTTCACCTGCCTCCCGGCGGGATTACTTCTGGACCTTCTTCCAGTCCTTGAGGAACAGGTCGATCCCTACGTCGGTCAGCGGATGCTTGATGAGCTGGGCGATCACCTTGAACGGGATCGTCGATACGTCGGCGCCGATCATCGCCGCCTCGTAGACGTGCTGCACGCTGCGGATGCTCGCCACGATGACCTGCGTGGCGAACGAGTAGTTGTTGTAGATCTCCACGATGTCGGAGACGAGATCCATGCCGACGTGCCCGACGTCGTCGAGCCGGCCGACGAACGGGCTCACGTAGCTGGCCCCCGCCTTGGCGACGAGCAGGGCCTGGTTCGCCGAGAAGCAGAGCGTCGCGTTGGTCTGTACCCCCTCGGCGCGGAACTTCTGGATCGCCTTGACCCCCTCGGTGATGCAGGGAACCTTGATGATGATATTGTCGGCGATCTTGCAGAGCTCCCTCCCCTCCTTGACCATCCCGTCCGCGTCAAGCGCGACGACCTCGGCGCTGACCGGCCCCGGGACGATCGAGCAGATCTCCTTGAGTATCTCGGTATACGTCCCCTTGCCCGCTTCCTTGCAGAGGAGCGAGGGATTGGTCGTGACGCCGTCGAGCAGCCCCAGCGAGGCCGCCTCCCTGATCTCGTCGATGTTCGCCGTGTCGATGAAGAACTTCATGTC
>JAQVGR010000016.1:0-7028 GCA_028696635.1 Candidatus Krumholzibacteriia bacterium
TTCTCGAGGTTCATCCCTCGTGGACGCCGATGCAGCTCCTCGACTCCCTGCGGGTCCATGCGACGAGGGCCGGCGATCCCGACAACGGATACGGATGGGGGATCCCGAAGGGATTCGTCACCGCCGGGTTCGCTTCCCAGGATCAGGCCGGCTCTGTGAGCATATCGTGCGCCTATCCCAACCCGTTCAGCGAGACGGTGCGGTTCGACCTGCGCGCCGAGAGGCTCACCCCGGTCGATGCGCGCGTCTATGACGCGCGCGGCGCCCTCGTGAGGCGCCTCGTGGAGGACGAGCTGTTCATCCTCGACGACGCCGTCGAATGGGACGGCCGAAACGACCGCGGGGAGCAGGTCGCAGCCGGGGTCTATTTCGTCGAGTTCACCGCCCCGACCCTCCGGCGCACGATCACGGTGGTACGCCTGCGCTGACCGGATCGCCGCTTTCCGCTTGAAAACCCGGCGCCGCTGCGATACCCTTCACGAAACGGGCCGTGCCCGGGAGCGAGAGTGTAACAAATTGAATATATATACGATACACGACATTTACGCATGAGAATGGAGGAGTCCGGTGGCCGAGAAATCCGTATACTTTTTCGGAGGGGGCGCGGCCGACGGCGGGGCCGGGATGAAGCCCCTGCTGGGGGGCAAGGGAGCGAACCTCGCCGAGATGGCGCGCATCGGGATCCCCGTTCCGGCGGGGTTCACGATCTCCACCGAGGTCTGCTCGTACTTCTACGAGCATGGCGGGCGCTACCCCGGTCGCCTCGAGGAGGAGGTGGCCGATGCGCTCTCGCGCATCGAGAAGACGATGAACGCGCGGTTCGGCGACCGGTCCGATCCGCTCCTGCTCTCGGTGCGTTCGGGGGCGCGGGTCAGCATGCCCGGCATGATGGACACGGTCCTCAATCTGGGGCTCAACGCGGAGACGGTCGGCGCTCTGGCGGCTCGCAGCGGCGATCCCCGCTTCGCGTGGGACTGCTACCGGCGGTTCGTGCAGATGTACGGAGACGTCGTGCTGGGGATGAAGCCCGGGGGAAAGGACGAGCACGATCCGTTCGAGGTCATCCTGTCGCAGAAGAAGAAGGAGGCCGGCGTTTCCGGCGACATCGACCTGACGGTCGAGGACCTGCAGGATCTCGTCGATCGGTACCGCGAGATGGTCAGGCGCCGTATCGGCGCCGGGTTCCCCGAAGATCCGCACGAGCAGCTGTGGAAGGCGATCGGAGCGGTCTTCAACTCCTGGCACAACGACCGGGCGATCACCTACCGCCGGCTCAACGGCATCCCCGAGGAGTGGGGGACCGCCGTCAACGTGCAGGCGATGGTGTTCGGCAACCTCGGGGACGATTCGGGAACCGGCGTCGCCTTCACGAGGAACCCGGCGACGGGGGAGAACGTGTTCTACGGCGAGTACCTGATGAAGGCGCAGGGGGAGGACGTGGTCGCGGGGATACGGACCCCGCAGCCGATAAACGTCGCGCAGAAAGGCGACCGGGAGGGGATCTCCCTCGAGGAGGAGTTCCCCGCGATCTACGCCGAGCTCGACGGGATCAGGGAGAAGCTCGAGAGGCATTACGCGGACATGCAGGACCTCGAGTTCACCATACAGAACGGGACGCTCTGGATCCTGCAGACGCGGACGGGGAAACGGACCGGTTTCGCGGCGATCAAGATCGCCATCGACATGGTGCGCGAGCGTCTGATCACCAGGGAGCAGGCGATCGGGCGGATCGAGCCCGAACAGCTCAACCAGTTCCTGCGCCCCGTCTTCGACGCCGGGCAGAAGCAGCGGGCCGTCGACGGCGGCCGCCTGATCGCGCGCGGGATCAACGCCGGCCCCGGGGCGGCGACCGGCACGCTCGTCTTCAACGCCGCAGACGCGGAGGAGCGGGCCGCTCGGGGAGAGGACGTGATCCTCGCGCGAGTCGAGACGAGCCCGGAGGACATACGCGGGATGAACGCCGCGGCGGGGATACTCACCAGCGCCGGCGGCGCCACCTCGCACGCCGCGCTCGTCGCGCGCCAGATGGGGAAGGTCTGCGTCGTCGGCGCGAAGGAGATCGCGATCGACTACCGGGCGCGCACCCTCTCCGCGGGGAACGTCAGCCTGAAGGAGGGCGAGTTCATCTCGATCGACGGGACGACCGGCGAGGTGATCGCCGGCGAGATAGAAACGAAGCCGTCCGAGGTGATCCAGGTCCTGGTGGACCGCACGCTCGATCCGGGCGACTCGCAGATCTACCGCGACTACCGGGAGCTGATGGACTGGGCGAACGGGATCCGCGCGATGAAGGTACGGGCCAACGCCGACCGCCCCGACCAGGCGGCGAACGCGGTCGCCTTCGGGGCGGAGGGGATCGGGCTCTGCCGCACCGAGCATATGTTCTTCGAGGGGGACCGGATCGACGCCGTGCGGGAGATGATACTCGCCTCGGACGAGGAGGGGCGGCGCCGGGCGCTCGACAAGCTCCTCCCGATGCAGCGCGAGGATTTCAGGGGGATATTCGAGGCGATGGGGGGGCGCCCGGTGACGGTGCGCACGCTCGACCCGCCGCTGCACGAGTTCCTTCCCCACGACGAGGCCGAGATCGGCGAGCTCGCCCGTACGATGGGGGTCGAGCCCGGCGCCCTGGCCGCAAAGGTCGCCTCGCTCAGGGAGGCGAACCCGATGCTCGGGCACCGCGGCTGCCGGCTCGGCATCGTCTATCCCGAGATCACCGAGATGCAGGTGCGGGCGATCTTCGAGGCGGCGTGCGATCTCGCGATCGAGGGCGCCGCTCCGCGGCCGGAGATCATGATCCCCCTGGTCGGCAGCGTCAGGGAGTACGAGCTGCAGGCCGACGTCGTGCGGGAGACCGCAGCCGCCGTGATGAAGGAGAAAGGGATCGAGGTGGAGTACCTCGCGGGGACGATGATAGAGATCCCCCGGGCGGCCCTCACCGCGGACCGGATCGCAGGCAAGGCCGAGTTCTTCTCGTTCGGCACCAACGACCTCACGCAGACGACGCTCGGAATCAGCCGCGACGACGCCGGCAAGTTCCTGCCCGAGTACCTGGCGAAGGGGGTCTGGCCGAGCGACCCGTTCCAGAAGCTCGACCAGGAGGGGGTCGGCGGACTGATCCGGATCGGAGTGGAGAAGGGGCGCTCGGCGAGGGCGGATCTCAAGATCGGGATCTGCGGCGAGCACGGCGGAGAGCCGTCGTCGATCGGGTTCTGCCAGCGCAACGGGTTCGACTATGTGAGCTGTTCGCCGTTCCGGATACCGGTGGCGATCCTCGCCGCCGCGCAGTCGGCGCTCGACCGGACGTGACAGGAGGAGCTCGATCGAAGAGAGCGGCTGCAACGGACGGGATACGGCGGGTCCCGGCGACCGGCGCGGACGGGACGACCGTCTGAGACGGTCGATCGTCCGGTTCGCCGGCGGATCGGTCGTGGCGCTCGCCGTCTGCTGCGCGGCTGTGGCGGTCTCCGGCCACGCGAGGCCGGCCGTCGCGTTGTTCCTCTCGACGCTCCCCGTAATCGCGCTCTTCACCTCGTTCGCCCTGCTCGAGCGGCCGCTGTTCCGCGGCCCCGGCGGCGGGGCGGTCTCCTCGTTCGGTCCGGCGAACGCGCTCACCGCGCTGCGGATCTTCCTGGTCCCCGCGACCGTGCTGATGCTCGCCGGAGGGCGGCTGGCCGAGGGATCGGCTCTCTACGTGACAGGAGCGCTGAGCGACGTGGCGGACGGGATCGTCGCCCGCCGCCGCGGGTGCGAGACCCTCTTCGGGGTCATGCTCGATCCGGTCGGCGACATCCTCTCGACCTTCGCCGTCTTCACGTGGCTGTATCTGTCCGGGGACGTTCCCGGATGGCTCTACGTCCTGCTGGTCGCGCGCTATGTCATGTTCTTCGGGGGGCTCGCGGGGCTCGCCCTGAGCGGGAGGCTCCCGCGTCTGCGGGCGACCCCGGCGGGCAAGGCGGCCGGAGTGGTCCAGGGAGCGGGGATCGTGATCCTCCTCGCCCGGCGCGTCTTCCCCGGCCTCGTTGCGGAGGCGCCGATCGATCGGGTGCTGATCCCCGCGCTCGGCGCCGCGTTCGTCGCGGTGATCGTTTCTCAGGCTGTCATCGGCGTCAGGGCCGTCCGGCGGGACGGCCTTGCCTGACGTGGAGGTGGATCGATGGATTTCGGAGGAGAACTGGCGGTGCTCGATCCGTCGATGGTGTTCCAGATCACGAATCTGTGCGGACTCACCGGACGGATGAAGTTCATCACGGCCGACAACGTCGCGAGCTGCTGGTTCAAGGAGGGAGAGCTCCTCTACGCGACCATCGACACGAGACGCAGGAAGATCGGCGAGGTCCTCGTCGAGAAGAAGATGATAACCGGCCGGCAGCTCGAGGAGGCGCTCGAGGAGTCGAGGTCGCGCACGAAGAAGACGAGACTCGGCAACATACTGATCGAGAAGGGGCACCTCGATTTCGAGACGCTGGTCAGCGCGATACAGGATCAGATGAAAGAAGTGGTTTACGAGGTGCTTCCCTGGAACAAGGGCCAGTTCGTCTTCTTCTCGGGCGTCGAGCCGGAGCAGGAGGACATCCTCCTCGACGTCCGCGTCGATCACCTGATCCTCGAAGGGCTCAAGCGCATGGACGAATCGATAAGGGACTGAGGCCGTGCCGCGCGGATTCCGTAGATATCGACTCGCGCTCGCAGTCGCCTGCGCGCTCGCCGCGGCGGCCGGCGCCGCAGCCGGGGCGGAGCTCCCCGCGCGGTTCGACGCCTTCATCCCCTCCCCGCGGATGCGGGCGATGGGCGGCGCGTTCTCCCCGCTCGGCGACGACATCGGCGCTCTCGCCGTCAATCCCGCGGGTCTCGTGACGGGAGGCGGCACGACGGTCGCCGCCGCCTATGACGAGCGCGGGGGGGATGACGGGGCATGGACCGGGTCGCTCGCCGCCGCCCGCGAGGCCTGGGGGACCTTCTTTGCGGCGGCCGCTTCGCAGAGGAGGCGGCCCGACGACACGGTTGAGGGGCTGTTCGTCGCCGGCGCGGCTCGGAACCTGATCGAGGGGGCCGCTGGCTCGTTCCTCTCGGTCGGGGCGGCGCTCCGGGTCGGCCGCCTCGCGTTCGACTGGGAGCCGGAGTGCCCGCTCTGCGAGGACGCCCGGGTCTCGCGGACCGTCGCGACGGCCGACGCCGGCGTGATGCTGCGGCCGCTTCCCTTCATCTCGCTCGCCGTCGCAGCCGACAACATCCTCGAGCGGTCGTTCGACGTCGGGGCGGACGAGGTTCCCTGGGAACGCACCGTGAGATACGGTGTCGCCTGGCTCCACGAGAACCGGTTCGCCGTCTCGTGGGAGCGCCGGCACGCGGGGGATAGGGTCACGGAGCATTTCGGGTTCGGCGTGAGGACCGCGCTCCCCCTCGAGATCATGGCCGGCTTCGCCTCGGAACGCGTCTCGGGGGGGATCCGGTGGGACGGCGGTCGATGGCGCGCCGCCGCCGCGTTCAGCGGAGAGCCACAGGAGACGATCGCCGTCTCGGTATCGCTCGAGGTCTTCTTCGAACGACCTGCGAGGATCGGGGAATGAGGCCGAGGGGGCAGATAGCGGTTCTCGCATTCGCGAGCGGCATGATCGCCGTCTCGCAGGCCGCTCCAGCGCCGGCCGGGGAGACCGCCGCCGATACGACGGCGGTCGGCAGCTTGCAGGTCCTCTACCGTTCGCGGATCGAGCTCTCCGAGTACTCGCACCCGTTCCCGTGGAACGATCCGCTCTCCGAGGTCCATCTGAGCGACCGCGTCGCCGCCATGGGGCTCTGGCGCCCCGGCAAAGGGTTCGAGCTGTTCGCAAAGGGGGCGACGGCCGATCGATCCTGGTGGCTGCCGCCGCCCGAGACGCGGTTCGCCTTCGAGCAGGGGCACGCCTCGTACCGGCTGGGGGAACGTGTCGAGGCGCGGTTGTTCGCCTTCGAGCGGGGCTTCGGCTCCCCGAACCGCCTCCTGCAGATCGTATCGAACGGCTCGCCGCTGATCTCGCAGCGCGCGGAGGGGGTCGATCTCTCGGCGCGCATCGCCGGGCCGGTGCGCGTCCGGTACACCGGCGGCGCGTTCAAGGCGCGGCGCGACGGGAGCGGATTGCCCTCGCCGAACGGGGGCGGGGATTTCCTCAGCACGTTGTCCCTGCGGGCGGAGGCGGGGGGGTGGCACGCCGGCCTGCTGCTCGGCGATACCAGGTCGCAGGAGTTCGGCGACGCCGTGCTCGTCGGTATCGACCTCGGCATACCCGCCGGTCCGGCCGGGCTCGTGATCGAGCTGGCGCGTTCGGCCCCGGGATCGTGGGACGACCTGCGCGGAGAGAAGCTCTTCGAGGTCGACCTCGACCGGATGAGCGCGGGGGAGATCAGCGGAGGGCTCTCTCCCGGGGCGGCGGTCGGCGCCGAGATCCTCGGCCTCGAGGCCGTCTCGGGGCGGTACGGCCGGTTCGGGATGGCGCCGGGATACCGGTACGTCGGGGACAAGTTCACAAGCGGCGCCGGCGAGACGGTCCCGGGGACCGTCGAGAGCTACCTGACCGCCTGGTGGCGCCATCCGCGCCTGGCAGCCATGCTGACCCTGCACGCCGCCGACCGCTGCGGCGCGGCGGACGGGGTGGACGGCGGGATCCTCTCGACGGCGCTCGATACGCGGCTGCGGGGCGGGGTCGGGACGCGCGCCGCGGTCCTGCTCCGGGAGGGACGCCGGGGGAGTCTCGTCGTCTCGGTAGTCGACGACACGCCGCTCTCGCGGGTCACGGCGACGGCGAGGCTCGACGACGCCGGGGGAGGGAACGATCTCTCGTTCCTCACCGAGGCGGCGGTCAACATCGGCCGCAGGTTCTCGCTTGGCGGGACGATCCTCCTCGAGCCCCCGGCGAGAGGGTACTACAGCGCACGGCTCGAGATGCGCTCCGGCCGCCGGCTGCTCGCGCGCGCGTCGTTCGGCTCGTATCTCCCGGCCTCGGAATACGCCCGGCTCAACTACGGACCCGCGGCGGCGGGCGCCCGCGGCC
>JAQVGR010000016.1:7038-12121 GCA_028696635.1 Candidatus Krumholzibacteriia bacterium
CGTATCGATGGGGGGGATGTAGGATGAGGCGCGTCTGCACGGCTTGGATCCTGCTCGCGCTCGCGATGCTCGGCGCGCAGGCGGTCGCGCGTGCCTCGATCGCCGTCGACGAGGAGGAAGTCGTCTTCCGTCTCGAGGCGCCGGGCGCCGGGCAGGTCTCCCTCGTCGGCGACTTCAACGGCTGGAACCCGACGCTGGACCGGATGACCGGCCGCAGGGGACCGTGGGAGATCCGGCTCTTCCTCGTCCCGGGAAGATACCGGTATCAATTCGTCGTCGACGGCGAGCGGATCGCCGATCCGGACAATCCGCACTGCGATCCCGACGGGACGAGCTACTTCATATTCACCGAGACCGACGGCGAGTACGCGATCGTCTTCGAGCGGCCGCTCGAAGGCGCAGCCGCGGCGGACGAGACCTGGCGGCTGCGCGCGCGCGGCGCCGCCGTCGCCGATAGCGCCGCGGGGCTGTTCGCCGGCGCGGCCGGGCTGGAGGGGGAGGCCGGGGCGGGGGTGGGCGGATCGATCCTCGTCGGATTCGAGTACGAGAGCGGCGGGGGCGGCGCGGACGGGCCGCGGGCGTACCTGCTCCGCGCCCGGGGGGGCTGGGAATCGGAGCGCGGCTCGATCGAGGCGTTCCACCGCGACGGCCGGCTCGATTTCGGCGATCCCCTGTCGCTGTTCGGCACGGTCGGCCCGTTCCGGTATCCCCTCGGACTGTTCGCGCGGGGGGCGCAGGCCGCGCTCTCGGGGCCGTTCGGCATCGCCGGCAGGGCGTTCTACGCGAACCGTATCGAGGGGTACCGGTCGGGGCTCGAGTGGGCGCAGTACGGTGACTCCCTTCCCGGTCTGCCGAGCACGGCGGGCCTTCGCGAGGACGCCGACATCGCCGGTCTCTCCCTGGCGGTCGACGCGGGGATCGTCGATCTCGAGTATCTGCTGCGCTCAGATCGGGGACCGGATCTTCTGTACTGGGAGGAGATCGGCGATCCCGGCCTGTGCGGATACCGCGAGCTGCGCGCGCAGGGCGGCGTCCTGCGCATCGGCCCCCTGCGCGGCGTCACGCTGACCGGGGAGCTCCTGCGGGGACGGACCGAGTGGCACGAGTACCTGCACTGGAACCTGGCCGCCGGTCGGGACCCGGTGGATGTCGCGGTCTACGAGTGGGAGGACGGCTATCGCGCCGCCGCGGGGGTTCGCTTCGAGCGCGGGAGCGCCGCCGTCTCGTTCGACTGGGGGCGGACAACAGTCTCTGGTGCGCCGGAGCTTCGCGAGGGGCGCCCCGAGGGTATTCAGGATATCCTCGAAGCCCGTTTCGAGGGGACGGCCGGCGCCGTGCGCGGGACCGCCCGTATCAGGCGCGAGTCGTTCGAGGGCGCCGGGAACACCGGACGGGTCTTCTGGCTCGTCCGCCGCAACTTCTGGCTCGATGGGGATCGGATCACGACCGGCATGCTCCCCTTCCTCGACGCGCCGGTCGTCTGGGAGGCCGAGCTGCGGTTTGAGCGGGAACGGCCCGATACGATGCCTGGTCCGTACCGGCTGGACGGGTACATCGCCGGGCTGGTCCGGTTCGAGCCCTCGAGCGACGGGGCGGCGGTCTACGAGCTCACCGCGGGGCAGGGGATCGCCGTGCACCGGCTCCTCTCCCTGCATGCCGACCTGCGGTACGTGGCCTACCAGGACTGCGGATTCACGGGGGACGGCGGGTTCATCGACGCCTGGTTCGGGATGCGCGCGCCGCTTTCCGCCGGCGGCTGGCTCGCCCTCGGCGTCGGCGTGCCGCCGCACCGGTTCGACCGCTGGCTCTTCGAGTTCGCCGGCGACGGCAGGGAGGCGTATCTGCTCGATTCGGGAGTCCTGGGGCGGGTCGACCATCCGCTCGAGGAGGATCTGCTCCTGCCGGGGCTCGAGGAGGCGGAGAAGAGCCTCTCCGAGGAGTGGTCGATACGCTTTGAAGCGGGGCTCGCGTTCTGATAGGATGGAGTCGATCCGATGAAGAAGTCGCTCGGCAGAACGATCCGGATGGCGGTCCCGCTCGTTGCGCTGGCGCTGGCAGCATGCGCCGCGCTCGACGGGGCCGTCGAATCCCCCGCGATCGACGGCGGGACGGTCGTGTTCCGGTACTTCAGCTCGTCGGCCCGGACCGTCCAGGTGGCGGGGGATTGGAATAACTGGTCGGCGGGGGACGCCGGGACCGGAGAGGTCCTCGTCGGTCTGATGGAGAAGGGGGAGGACGGCCTCTGGACGATCGCCGTCGATCTGCCGCCGGGGCGCCACCGGTACTGGTTTGTCGTGAACGAGACGGGGCGTGTCCTCGATCCCGTCAATCCGAGAGTCACCGAAGATCCATGGGGAGGGAAGGCAAGTCTCTGCATCGTGCCGTGATCATGAAACGATTCGAACGTATCTGCCCGATATTCTCCGTGCTGGCGATCGTCGCCGCGCTCTCCTGCTGCGGGACCATGGGCGGGCCGGCGGGGAGCGTCGAGCCGACCTCGGGACCGCAGGTCACCGCCGAGGGAGTGCGATTCTCGCTCTTCTCGACGAAGGTGAAATCGGCCTGCGTCGCGGGCAGCTTCAACAACTGGTCGATGACAGCCGATCCCCTCCATGACCGCGAGGGGACCGGGATGTGGTCGGTCACGATCCCGCTCCCTCCGGGTCGGTACGAGTACAAATTCGTCATCGACGGCGAGGAGTGGATCCCGGACCCGGCCAACCCCACCACGGCAGACGACGGATTCGGCGGTTCGAACTCGGTTATAACGGTCGGGGAATGAGGGGATCGTCCTCCGGGATGGCGGTCTTTCACCTTTGCATTGATTGCATTATGCTCCCTGCTGTGCTAATTTGAATCAGCGGCCGGCATGCAGGATGAAAGACCGGCCGGAAGGGGGCATGCGAGATTTTCGCTCCGCGATGCGGCGCGGCGTTCACTGCGGGGACGCGCGGGCGACTGCTGTGGCGTAATCTATTTATTAACAATATAATAATCTACTTATCTCAACCGGATTGTAATCCGGTTCGATGATCGGGGAAGATCGCCGAGCAGGATACCGGGATCGGAGGCCTGCCGGCCGAAGCCGGGGCGGGGTCGTGGAACGGCATTTGCTCGCTCTTAAAAGGACATGTCGGGTTTCTCTCATACGTCGACCGGCCGCGGGGACGGCGCGCGAAGGGGTTCCGGAAGGGGAAGGGGCCTTGCGGCCGTTCTCTGCTCGATCGCCGTGCTCCTCGCCGCGGCGCCGGCGGCCGCCGGGCCCGGGAGCGGCACAGCGGCGATCGCTCCTCCCGCCGATGTCCCCGCCGGGAGTATCGGGACCTGGATAATCACATACACCGCCGCCGAGCCGTTCTCGGGGGGCATGATCAGGGTCGTCATACCGAACCCGTGGACGGCCCCCCAGATCGTCTCCGGCACCGCCGCGGGGTACGTGACCGCTTCGAGCGAAGGAACGCTCGAGGCCGTCCCCGTGACGATAAACGGCAGAAACATCAACGTGCACATAGATACCCTCTCGACCGATCAGACCGTGACCGTCGTCTACGGCGACGACGGTCTCTCCCCGGACGCGCGGGCGCAGGCCCCGGTAGACCTCGGCACGTACGCCTTTACGACATCGTCCGACCCTCTGGACGGATCGCCCGACCCGATCGGCTCCTCCCCGTCTCTCGAGGTCGTGCCGGCTGAGATATCGAAGCTTCTCTTCACTACCGCGGAGCGCACGGCCAGCGCGGACGGCGAGAGCGCCGTGATGCGGATACAGTCCCGCGACGAGTTCGATCATCCGTCCCCGGTCGCCTCCGATCAGGTCGTGACCCTTTCGAGCGCCTCCGGCACGGGGACCTTTTCCCGCCTGCCGGCCGGGGGCTGGATCTCGACCGCGACGGTGACGATCGCGGCGGGGACAGACACGGTCTCGTTCTACTACCGCGATACGACTCCCGGGACGTACCAGATCGCCGCCTCGGCCGACGGGCAGACATGGACCGACGCCCTGCAGCAGGTATTCGTCGAGGCGGGCGATCCGGAGAAGCTCGCTGTCACGCCGGCCGACACCACCGTCACCGCCGGCGACTACGCGCGGTTCCTCGTCAGGGTGACCGATATCGTCGGGAACCAGGTCGCCGTGCCCGTCGCCCAGACCGTCTCGCTCATCGGCAGCGGGTCGTTCTTCGACCCGGGCGATCACGGGACGCCGGTAACGCAGGCGACGATAGAGGCGGGGAGCAGCTCGGTCGAAGTCGACTACCGCAACGTAGCAAAGAACCTCTTCCCCGGATACACGCTCTACTTCTACGACGGCGACGGGATCTCCCCGTCCCTGGGGATCGCCCCCGTGACGATCTACGTCGACAATGCCGCCGCCGACCTCGCCGCCTCGACGGTCGCCGCCTCGCCGCCGAGCGCGACCGCCGACGGAGTCGCCTCTATCGGGATCACCGTCACGGTGACCGACCAGTTCGGCAACGGAGTCGACGGGGAGACGGTCCTCATCGGCGCGACCGGGGCGGACAACGATTTCACCCAGCCGGCCGGCCAGACGAACGCGACCGGCGTCGCGACCGGATCGATCAGGTCGACGAAGGCCGAGCAGAAGATCGTCAGCGCCACTATCGGGGCCGGTCTGATCACCGACACGGAGACGGTGACGTTCACCGCGGGTCCCGCAGACCTCGCCGCGACGACGATAGAGAGCGACCGCGACACGGTCACGGCGGACGGCGTCGACGAAGCGACGGTGGCGGTGACGGTGCTCGACGCATATGACAATCCGGTCTCCGGCGCGACGGTCGTGCTGACGGCCACCGGGACGGGAACCTCGATCACGCAGCCGTCGAGCGTGACGGGGGCGGACGGGATCGCCGTGGGAACGGTCCGCTCGACGACGGCCCAGCTCAAGACGATCGGGGCGCTGGTGAACACCCAGACAATCGCCGCGACGGAGGCGGTGCTCTTCGTTCCCGGTGGATTCGATCCGCTCGAGTCCGGAATTGCGGGGGACAAGTCGACGGCGACGGCGGACGGGATCGACGCGGTGACGGTGACGGTGACGGTCAGGGACGCGCAGAGCAACCCC
>JAQVGR010000362.1 GCA_028696635.1 Candidatus Krumholzibacteriia bacterium
CGGATCGACGGACAGGGCGAGGGCGCCGGAGCAGACCGTCTGCGAACCGGGGGGAAGATCGCCCAGAACGGCGCTGTCGCTGACGCACGCCGTCCACGGGTCGCCGGTTCCGATGCGGATCGCCGCCTGCTCTATCGCCGACCCGCCCGGGTTGGCGACGAGCAGCTCGAGCCCCACGGTTTCCCCGCCCTCGATGACGCCGTCCCCGTCCCCCTCGCCGGCGCCGCCGGAGCCGTCGTCTATGCCGAGGATTGCTATCCAGGGCGGTTCTTCCGCGGGGAGCGAGACGGGGATCGTCGCCGACCAGGGGAGGCAGCCGCGGGCGTCGACGACGAGGAGGACCGTGTCGGCCCCGGCGATATCGGCGAACAGGCGGGCGATCCCCGCATCGTCGGCGATCTCGGTGAAGCACAGGTCTGGATCGTCGCAGATCAGCGAGACGCGCGCGCCGGAAGCCGGCGCCCCCTGGTCGCCGGCGAAGACCTCGAACATCGTCTTTCCCGCCTCGATCGTCTCCGCGTGCGAGACGGCCGGGGTCCGGGGCTCGCCGGTCCAGAGCCGCATCGCGGGGTCGCCGAGCAGGCAGAGGCCGAACATCACGTACCTGATCCCCGCGTACGGGAGGAACGCGATGTTGTCGATCCGCGAATCGTCGACCGCGGGGCCGAGGCGGTCGATCGATTCGCCGAATGCGGCGTCGAAGAACTGCAGGTCGAAGAACTGCGAGACCCCGCAGGTCGATCCCGGGGCGCTCCAGCCGAGCCTCGTGTTCCCGATGAACGCGACGGCGCCCCCCGGCCCGGTCACGAGCAGTTCCCCGATCGCGTCCTCCTCGTAGTACGCCCCGGCGTCGTCGCGGTTGTCGAACGAGGCGGGGTAGCACCCCTGCGAGTAGCAGACGAACGGCATCCCTCCGTTGTCGAGCAGCCCCAGGTCCGCGCCGGTGAGACGCATCACCATGTGCAGGTTCGAGTGGCCGAGATGGTTGACGAAGTTCACCCCGCCCGCCAGCGCGGCGAGCATGTCGGCGGCCGTCCAGCTTCCCAGCTCCCTGTCGTAGAGCGTCTCGACCGAGATCGACGGGGGTAGCGCCTCCGTTTCGAACCCCCAGTCCGGGGATCCGGCGATGATCTCGTCCTTGCTGTCGCCGCCCCACGTGTCGACCCCGTCGATGGACCAGAGAAGCTCGCCGAGCATCAGCGCCGTCTCGCACCGGCCGGGCGGCGGAGAGAGGGAATAGGCTGCCAGTTTCGCGCTCAAGTCGCGGACCTGCTGCGGGTCGGTGGCTGGAAGCCGGCCGACGCTCACCTCGGGGAGCAGGTCCTCCTCCCCGGGCTCCCCCCAGTACTGGTCCTGGTCGGTGTTCCAGTTCCCGTCCAGGCAGGAGTAGTAGAGGTCGCACGGGATGTCGGGCTCGATCTCGGTCCCCGCCTTCGCGTACATCCCGCGGTGGGGTACGATCTGCTCGTCGCCGCCGAGGAGGACGAACTCGGTCTGCCAGTCGCTCCAGGCGGCGGTGATGAACGAGCGGATCCGCTCCTGCATGTCGGACCCCTGGAAGTTCCCGTCGATCCATTCGGTCGTGACGATCTCGGCGCGCAGGCCCGACCGCTCCTTGAGGGCGGCGAGGTCCTCGAAGGCCCCGGCGAGGGATGCAGAGGTGACGATCACGTACGGACAGGGGCTCGGCGAGAGGTACTCGGCGGGGAGCGTATCGGCAGCGAGCAGCGCCCGCAGGTCGCCCGGATTGGCGAGGTCGTCGGGCGCGAGGGGCAGGGAGCGGAGCCTCCCGCGGCGGATGCTCCGTCCGGCCGGCCCTTCGTCGGGAGCGGTGACTATCGTGACCTCGACCCTTCCCGCGAAGAGAAGCCGCGTTGCGGCGCCCTCCATCCGGCAGGGGTGCAGAGCCACCCAGGCGAACCGCACGCCGGAGGCGGTCTGCTCGGTGACGAGCTCGCCCCATGCACGCGGGCCCTCCCCGCCGGCGGGGGAGAGGAAGGCCCCGGCGGGGGATGCGATCATTCTCCCGTCGTGTCCCGGCGCCCGCTGCGCGGGAGATACCGTCGGCGGCGCCGGCAGGGTAAGCGGAATCTCCTCGAGCGGCCGCGCCTCGACCGATACGACGCGCTCTCCGGGGGGAAGGACGAATACGGCGGGGTAGACGGGCAGGGCGGGCCGGCCGGGGTCGGAGATCGAGCGGGCGCCGGGCAGGCGCACGAGAACCCTGTCCCCGGCGGCCGCCACGACGGGCGGGTCGAACGTGAAGATGCGGGTCACCGTCCCGGACCGTGCGGCTGAGGCGAGAATCAGCAGTCCAAGAAGCAGCCCCGGGGTGCGTGCTTTCATCTCTCATCCGCCAGGCCGGCGGCCGGCCTGGGCCTGGCCTTCCCGAAGTGAGCCCACAGTATACCACAGCGGGAGGCCCTGCCGGTACCCGATTATGCTGGAACGCGAAGGGTCATCGGCGTACCATCCGTTCGGGGGATTCATGAAAACGCGGAGGGCAGGGCGCCATGCCGGGGACCGGTGAGAGCAGGACGGTGCGGATCCGCGTAGCGGGGCTCGTCCAGGGTGTCGGTTTCAGGTTCTTCGTCCTTCGCGAGGCGGGGCGGATCGGGGTGAAGGGATACGTGCGGAACCTACCCGACGGCTCTGTCGAGGCGGTGGCCTCCGGCGGGAACGTCGCCGTGGAGGAGTTCATCAGCCGGCTGCGCATCGGCCCCTCTTCGGCCCGCGTGAGCGGGGTGGCCGTGGAGGAGATTCGAGGATCCCGGGACTATGACGGCTTCGAGGTTGTCTTCTGACGGCGCCGCGGATAG
>JAQVGR010000363.1 GCA_028696635.1 Candidatus Krumholzibacteriia bacterium
CGGCCAGATCTTCTGACGAGGGGAGCGACGAGTGGTCAAGAGGATTCTGAAGGCGAAGCAGACGCACTGGATCTCGCTCGGGATCGGATTGATCCTGACCGTGTTCATCGTCGCGCTGCTCGTTTTCAGGACCGATTTCTTCGCGCTGCACTCGAGCCGCATCCTGACGAGGTACATCTTCGCAGGAACGGACTTCACGCTCGATATCGGGCAGCTCTCCGGGAATCCGCTGAAAGAGATCGCCGTCAGGGATTTCCGCATCCGCTACAACGGGGGGGATTATTCCTTCGACGTGATCAGAATCGAGCTCGTCAGGGTCGCTTTCAGGCCCCGGATGCTGCTCTCCTCCTCGCCGCGGATCGACGAGATCGCGCTCATGCGGCCTCACGTCTGGATAAAGCCGGACACGAGCGGCGCCAGCATCATCCCGCGCAGAGCCGGCGGGCGCGGATCCGGAAGGTATCCCGAGATCGCCGTCGAAAGGTTCTCCCTGGCCGACGGACAGTTGATCTATCAGGGGAAAAGCGCAGCCGACGCATTCCGGCGGCTGTTTCTCGAGGGATCGCTGGCCTCGGACGGAGCCGGGATCGTCGCCCGGCTCGAGCGGGGCGGCGCCGAGGATCTCCGTCGCGGGATCGTGCTGCGCGCCCTGAGCGGAGAGGTGCGCTACTCGGGTGTTTCGACGGATGACGCCCCCGCCGGAACGATCGGGATGGACAGGCTGCGCGCGGCGCTCGATCAGTCCGTGCTTACGCTGACCGGCGCGGTCGATCCGGGCAGCCTGTCGATGGACCTCTCGATCGAGGCCGAGCCGATCGATGTCGTCGAGGTGGCCCGTCTGCTCGGGGTGGAGACGGGGCATTCGGGGGAGCTGCAAGGCCTGATCGGCCTGCGGGGCGTCCCCGACAGCATGTCGGTGAGCGCGGTGCTCACCGGAGTCCTCTCCGGATATGCCCTCGATGAATTCAGCCTCGAGGGGCTGTATCGACCGGGGATCTTCACCGCCGATCGCGCCTCGGGCGGATTCAACGGGGCGGCAGTGACGGGAAGCGGTTCGTACCGGTTCGGCGGCGATCCCGTCCTCTCGATAGACGTCGAGACCTCGGGGCTCGATCTTTCGGCCGGTTTCATCGATTCGGAGAACATCCCGGCCACGAACCTCTCCGGAAAGGTGCGAATGACCTACCTGCCCGCCGCGCCGGCGATCGTGTTCGACTTCGACCTCGGCCCCGGGCACATCCGCCGGTTCCCGTTCGACGCGGCGGCGGTCAGCGGCGCATGGAATCCCGACAGCCTCGAGTTTTCGCGCATCCTGATCGTCGATCGGACGCATTCGATCAACTCGAACGGCGTGATCCGCGACGACTCGCTCAGGTTCTACATCGATCTCGCCGCGGCTCGCTCCGACACGATATTCGAGTATCTGCATATCGGGCAGTACCGCGCCGATCTGGACATGAACGGGATCATCGAGGGCACCTTCGACGACTGGGAGCTGCGGGGCAGCGGAGGTTTCGGGGCGTTCTCCTATCACGGAACGCTCGTGCCAGAGGGGGATCTGAAGCTCGCCGTGAGATACGACGACGGGTACGAGGCGTACATAGAGCTCGCCGGGGACAGCTGCGTCATCGAACCGGCGTCGTTCTCGGGGATCGATCTCTCGCTCGAATATGTCGGAGGTCTCGTGTCGATCAAGCATCTCCGGCTCGACCGCGCCGGATTCGCCGCCGAGATGCGCGGAGAGATACGCGCCGATCAGGGGCGGTCCGAGATCGCCGTGGCCGAGTTCGAGGTCACGGCGCTCGAGGAGGTCTGGAGGAGCGCCGGCGATTTCGGAATCACCATAGCGGACGACACGATCGTCTTCGAGGACCTTCAGATGCATTCACGCCTCGGCGCGCTGTACCTCGACGCCACCGTCGATCGGACCGTGCGCACGATAGACGCGGATCTCACTTTCGACCGGCTGGGGCTCGCGCTCCTGAACAGCGCGGGGCTGCTCGAAGGGCCGATCGAAGGCAGGATGCGCGGAACTGTCTCCTGCGCGGGGACGCTCGAGGATCCCGACCTCGCGATAGAGCTCGGCGTGAGCGGCATCGCCTGGGACACGCTCGCCGTCGACACGGTCTTTTTCGCTGCCCGTTACTCGAACAGCCTGGTCACCGTGGACACGTTCAGCGCATCCTCGTCCCTTGGAGGAGTCGACGCGCACGCGCGTTTCGAGGGCAGCAGGATCAGGGACCTCCTTCGGGGGGGCGCGGCGATATCCTCCCTGAGCGTCGACGCGGAGGCCTCGTGCCGTGACCTGTCGCTGGCGCCGTTTCTCCGGTATTCGTCGAGGATCCCCTTCGACAGGGGCGCCTTCACCGGACGGATCGAGGTTTCCGACTCGCTCTCCCATCCGGTCGCGACGATGGAGGGAGCCGTGGCGGGACTTGGCAGGGACGGGCTCTCGATTCCCCTCTTCCGGTTCCGTTCCGATCTCGCCGGCCTCTCCGTCGAGCTGCACGGCGAGGTGGAGCTCAGCGAGAGGCACCGGGGGAGCTTCAGCGGCCGGCTGCCGCTGCGGCGGGAGCCTTGGTTCTATTCCGTGGACGACGGCGGGAGGCTCTTCCTCGAGCTGATCATGCCGCCGGGAGAGCTCGATGAGCTGCCGGCCGTCACCGACCTCGTGGCGGCTGCGCGGGGACGCTACGCCGCGACGGTATCCATCGAAGGGACGGTGGCGCAGCCGGCGATACTCGGCGAGCTGACGCTTTCGGGCGCCGAATTCCGGCTGTCCGGGATGGAGGAGCGCTTTTCCTCCGTCGACGCC
>JAQVGR010000364.1 GCA_028696635.1 Candidatus Krumholzibacteriia bacterium
TGGAACCGGACGATATCCGGGGCCTGGTAGATGCTCCAGTCGATCTCGCCGGTTCCCGTCTCGAGCAGAACGAGGCCGCCGCGGTCGAAGGCGGGGTCGTAGAGCGGATCGCCCGGTCCGACCGTATAGTACTCTGTCGGATCGAAGCAGTAGACGCATGGCCCGCTCGGATAGACGACCAGGCAGGGGTCGGCGAGTAGGGATGAGGGAACCAGAACGGCGAGGGTCAGGATGCATATCGTGGTGCGGAGCATATCTTTCCTCTCAGTTCGGCATCGATGCCGAGGATGAAACAGGTCCGTCATCGACGGACCCCGACTTGGTAATATCATACCATAATACACTGGCTGTTGTAAAGAATAATTATGATTGATTGTCCTGTAACGAGTTGGACGGTCTGGAGGTTACGGCGTTCATGCAATCTACGGCGCGAACCCGAGCTGCTCCGCCGTCAACGGCCATGTACGAGGGAAGCCCGACCGTCGATCAGAAAACGACAATCAGGCCGAGGCTCATGGTCCAGGGATCGGAGCCCACAAGGGGGATCACCTTGCTCCAGTCTCCGAGACCCGTCGATCCGAACGAGGCGGCTTCCCCGTTGAGGGTGACTGCCCCCGCGAGGAAGACGAGCGCCTTCTGTGTAAACTTGAAATCGGCCATCCCCGCAATCATGCCGGCCCCGGTATCTTCCAGGGTCCTGACGCCGCCCGTCCCCGTGTATTTTGCGCTCACCGCTATCGCGTCCGTCGCGTCGAGCACGGCTCCCGCCGACCAGGCAAGACGGTCGGCGCCGCAGACGCCGCCGATGTCGGCGAGCGACTCGAACAGGCCGAAGACCTCGAGCGTCCCGCCGCTCCAGATCCCCGCGACCCGCAAGCCGTATTCCCTGTCGCCGTCCGAGAGCGTGTCCGCTCCGGCCGAGAGCGTCTTTCCGTGGATCTCCGCCGCCGCCGTCAATCTGACGCCGCGCCAGAGGCACTCGATCCCGCCGCTGAGCAGGTCGCTCCCCTGCTCGCCCTCGGGGGTCTTGTAGAGCGCGCTGAGGCGGATTCCCTTCACCGGAGGGCTGTCGTAGCGGATGATGTTGTCGGCCCGGATGTTGAACCTCGATCCGAGCCAGGCGATGTTCCGGCTGTCGCCGATGATCTGAAGGAACGGATCGATCTCGGTCACGACTTCCTTGAAGGGCGTGTCGTGCCGGCCGAGCCTGACCGTCCCGAAGGGGCCGCGTATCCCGGCGAAGGTGTTGCGCGTCCCGAAGGGATCTCCCGAATCGTCGAAGCCGATCCTCGTCTCGATCTGCCAGATCGCCTCCAGGTCGTTGCCGAGGTCGTAGTTCCCCCTGAAGCCGATGCGGGAGTTATGGCTCGCCAGGTAGAACGATCCGCCGTCCCCGTCGTCGGCCCAGTCGGCAGAGAGGATCGCCTTTCCGTACAGCGACCAGTCGGCCCGGTCCGCGGCGGCGATGGAGATCGGCGGGAGAAGAAGAAAGACGATTGCGGCCGGGATCGGTCTCATGACACCTCCTCCGTGCCCTGAACGTACGTTTCCGGTACTGTAGTAGAGACAAGACCGGGGGCGCAACCGTTAACCGCCCGTCGCGCGGGCGGGGAGATCGATATTGTCCCTCCGGCGCCTCTCGCATATACTCTCGAGCGACGGGAAGGAGGAACGGTGCGGTATATGGAGAACAGGTCGTTTCTGATCAGATGGAGCGAGGAGATCCTCGCCGGGGTCTCGGGAGGGCTGCTCATGGCCCTCTCGTTCCCTCCCTATCCGACGCGGGCGCTCTCGCTCGTCGCCCTCGTCCCGCTGTTCCGGTACTTTCTGCGCGTATGGCCGGCCTACCCGGCCGAGCGGCGGACGCTGCGGCGGGGATTCGCCGCCGGGTGGATATTCGGTATCGTCTTCTTCCTCGTCCTCCTCTACTGGATCACCAACCTGATCCCAGCCTCGAGCGTAAACCTCAGGTGGGTGCTCGTCCCCGGGCTGATCCTCCTCGTGGCATATCTGGGGCTGTATACGGGGCTCTTCACCCTGTCGCTCGGCGCCCTGCACCGCCGGCGCGGGGGGGCGGCGCTCCTGCTCGCGCCGGCGATCTGGGCGGTGACCGAGCAGATGAGATCGAGCGGCGAGCTCGCCTTCTCCTGGGGGATCATCGCCTCTTCGCTCGCTCCCTACCCGGTCGCCGTTCAGGGGCTCGCCTCCGCGGGTCCGTTCGGCCTGGGGATGCTCGTCGTGCTGGTCAACCTCCTCATAGCCGCGATCCTCTTCGGCAGGGGGCGGATGCTCCGGGCCGGCGCTCTGGCCGCCCTCGCGGCGGTCATCGCCGCCTCGCTCGCCGGCGGCGCGGCGAGGATCGACCGGATCGACGGGCGGATCGCCGCCGGGGATCTTTCCGCCGATGTCGCGGTCGTGCAGCCGAACGTCGACCTTGCGCTGAAGTGGAAGGCGTTCTACCGCGATTCGGTCTTCGTCGAGATAGAGCAGTACGCGGACAAGGCGTCGGCCCTCGGGGCGCGCCTCGTGATCTTCCCCGAGACGGCCGCGCCCGTCTCGATGAGCCATCACCTGCTCTACCGGGACTGGATGAAGCGGATCGCGCGGGGGGCGGGGGCGAACGTCTATATCGGGTACATCAGGCACGAGAAGGAAGGGGAACGCTGGATCTCGTACAACTCGTCGGGGCTCTTCGACAGCACGGGGCTGCTCACCGCCCAGTACGACAAGATCAACCTCCTTCAGTTCGGCGAACGGATCCCGTTCAGCCAGCACTTCGGACTGCTCGAGCGG
>JAQVGR010000365.1 GCA_028696635.1 Candidatus Krumholzibacteriia bacterium
CTGCTGGGGCTGATCCCGCAGTCGGGGCCGCATCTGATCTTCGTGAC
Source organism: Candidatus Krumholzibacteriia bacterium (assembly GCA_028696635.1). Taxonomy (GTDB): domain Bacteria; phylum Krumholzibacteriota; class Krumholzibacteriia; order Krumholzibacteriales; family Krumholzibacteriaceae; genus JAQVGR01. Next base: position 48 of record JAQVGR010000365.1, read on the forward strand.
GCTGTACGCGGCGGGGTTCATCCCCATGAGCGTGCTCCTGGCGAACTCGATCGTGCAGGACAGGCACGGGATGCTCCCGATGCTGGCCCACTCGCCGCGGGTATTCCTGCTGATCAAGTCGATCAAACTCGTTTTCGGGCTCGCGATAGGTGCCGCGGCGATGGCGGCTGGGGTATGACCGTGGAGATCGAGCGGATCGTCACCCACACCGATTTCGACGGGGTCGTATCCGCGGCGGTCTGCTCGCTGGGGCTTTCCTGCGAGAAGTTCGTTTTTGCCGGTCCGGTGAGCGTCGCCAGGGCCGAGATCCCGATCGGCCCCGCCGACGCGGTCTGCGACCTGCCGTACCCGCTCGAGTGCGGGATGTGGTTCGATCATCATCCCGGGAACCTCGAGGCGGTGCGCCTGCGCGGGATAGACCCCGGAACGATCCCCGGCCGGTTCGACGCGAAACCCTCCTGCGCGCGCGTCGTGTTCGATCATTTCAGCGGGGCGGGTCTCGCGATGCCGGGGCATCTCGCCCTGACGGTCGCCGAGGCCGATACGATAGACTCGTTCGCCTATACGAGCGTCGAGGAGTGGCGGCGCGAGACCCAGGGGAAGCTCGTCGACATGGGGCTCAAGGCGAAGGCCGATTCGTTCGGGGATCAGATCCGGTTTCTCGGGCGTCTCGTGCTTCTCGTGCGGGACCTCCCGCTCGACGAGATCGCCCGCGATCCGGAGGTGGCCGGGCGGATTGAGTCGTTCCGCTCGGACGAAGCGCGGATGATGAAGCTGATCGAGGGCGCCGTCTCGTTCCTCCCCGGAGACGCCGCCCATGAACTGGTCGTGATGGACTTCTCGCATCACAACCGCCAGCCGCGGATCCAGCGCAACCTCGCCTACCTGCTCCACCCCGGAGCGCTCGGTGCCCTGACGATCAACTCCAGCTTCGCGGGCGGCCGCAAGACGAACGGGCTGAGCTTCACGCTGTCGCTCTCGATGAACCTCACCGGGCGGGATCACGGCAAGGACGCCGGAGAGATCATGCGCTCGCTCGACCTCGGCGACGGGCACGCCGGCGCCGCGGCCGGCCGGGTCGACTGCTCCTCGAAGCAGGAGATGCTCAGGGCCAAGGAGCGGATCCTCGCGGAGATCTGGCGGATGTGGAGCGAGATGCCGGTGGGAGGCGGCGGGTGAGTCCTCCCGCCGGAGAGACGCGTTTCAGATCTCCCACAGCTCGAAGATGAACCGCACGATCGCCTCGCTCTGCTCAGGCTCGATGTACCAGAGCGGGAATCCGAAGTGCGCGCCCCACAGGAAATCCGACGGGTTACCGGGATCCTGTCCGCAGAACGGGGTGCGCGTCCAGATCGCCACTGCTTGCCGGTCGAGCGGGGAGAGGGTCGAGCGCGCCCGCATCAGGTAGATCGGCCGGAAGCACTCGTGCGAGAGCAGCCCCCGGTATTGCATCCAGTAGGCCGGGTCGTAGACCTCGACGAACCAGAACCCCCGTTCCCGCGGATCCCAGTACATCCCCGGCGCGGTGATCTCGCTGCGCAGCTCGAGCGTCGCGGGGAGATCGTTGCTGATGCCCACGAGCTCCGCGCGGCGCATCGCGTCGCGGTCGAGAGACCGGAATACACCCCCGGGCATGTCTGTCCGGAAGTCCGCGGCGACCTTGTCGATCACGGTGACGTGATACTCCTCGTACGGCATCGAGCGCAGACCCGCCTCGTCGTCGCCGGGGGAGATCTCGCGCACCACGTCGACCGGCATGAGCGGCGGCTCGGGGAAGGTCGCCGCCAGGGCGCTCCCGTTCCGGTCGCTCCTCCCGCTGGTCAGGGCGCTTCCCCCCGCGGCGAAGAACAGGCGCAGGGCGTTCGGCCGGAAGAGCGCCGGGGACCCGACCTGATCGGGAGGAGTGAACCGCACCGTCGACCGCCAGGCGGCGTCGTCGTACTGGCCGTACGTCCATATGACGTTCCGGTAGTGCGCCAGGGCCGCGATCGGAACCGGTTGGCCGGGGTACAGCGCGTCCGCCTCCAGGACGTCCCGCGCCGGGTCGAATCCGGACGCGAGAGAGCACATCCCGATCCAGAACTCGTCGTGCTGCTCCTCGCCGGGGAGCATCATGTCGGGCGTCGGGGCGCCGAGCGTCCAGTCGTCGATCCACAGCAGGTCGCGGTCCATCGGGAAGGGGATCGTCTCGAGCTCGATCCGCGCCTGCGTGATCGAGCCGGCGTCGTCGCGCGCCTCGACGTAGAAGACGTGCACGCCGGAGAGGACGGTGCGGGGCCACGTCCACACGGCCCAGGGGTTGAACGGGCAGTCCCATTCGGACGGATCGTCGAGGTTCTGCAGGTCCCACCCGCACCGGTACTCGATCGGGTCGAACCACGGGTATGTCTGCCCGGCGCGCCATTCGAACCGGTACGTCGCCCGCGGTGCGATCGGGACCGCCGGCGGGCGACCGCCGATCCCCCAGAACGTGCAGGCGCCGAGCAGCGGCTCGAAGACGGTGAGCGAGGGAAGTATCGTATGGACGTCGAACTGCCGCGCGTTGACCTCGCCGCTGAACTCGTCCGTCACGCCGCCGCAGCGGTCCATCGCCTGCACGGCGAAGAGGTATGTTCCGTTTTCTTCGAGCGGCCCGCCCAGATCGTCGTCGGAGCCGACGACGGTTCCCCCGCCTGTGCCGGGGGCTCTCCACGCCGACCACGCCTGCTCGAATTGCGCCGGGTCCCCGTTCAGCAGGGCGATCCC
>JAQVGR010000017.1 GCA_028696635.1 Candidatus Krumholzibacteriia bacterium
CCGCCGGCGATCCCGATCGCGATCGCCCTGCTGATGAAGTCGCCGCTGCGTGCCGATGCCGACATTCCCGGCGCCTCCCGGATTCCGGACGCGTGAAGGGGCGGGCATGCCCTCCCCGCCCCTTCGACCCTGCTGCGCGATCGCAGGGCGATACGCGATGCCCCGCCCCGCTACGCCCGCTTCGGCGCCCGCAGCGAGAGTGCGATCGCGGCCGCCACGAGGCAGACGATTCCGGCCGGCACGAAGGCCCACATCCACGCCTTCGCGTCCCCCATCACGCCGCCCAGGATCGGACCGACGACCCCTCCCACGCCGTACGCCATGAAGACCCACGGGTAGTTCGTGCCGACGTTCCTGTTGCCGAAGTAATCCGCAGTCGCTGCGGGGAACAGGGCGAAGTTCCCGCCGAAGTTGAACCCGATCACCGCGGCGCCGATATAGAGCCCCCACTCGATGCCGCCGATGAAGTAGAAGACGATCATCATGATCCCCTGCAGCAGGCACATCAGGATGATCGACATCTTCCGGCCGATCCCGTCGGAGATCTTCCCCCAGATGATCCGTCCGAGGCCGTTCATCAGGGCGTAGAACAGCCCCATCGCCGTCCCCGCGACCGTGTTGGCCTGCAGGGCGGTCATCCCCCGTGCGGTGAGGGCGTCTCGGCCGAAGAGCTGTATCACGCCGATGACCATCAGCCCCGCGGTCGCGCCGACGAAGAAGCAGAGGAACAGCACCCAGAACTGGCCTGTCGAGACCATCTCCCTCTCGGTGAAGTCCACGCCCCCCGCGCTCCCCGCGGCGACCCCCTCGGGAGGTATCCAGCCCGCGGGGCAGAACCCGTCGGGCGGGCAGGTCATGAACAGGGAGCCGATCGCCACCAGGACCGCGAAGAGGATCCCGTAGAGGATCCATACCTTGGTGACCGTCCAGCCCATCGCGTAGAGCCCACCCCAGCCCGGGGTGAGGTCGAGAGGGCCGAACTTGAATCCCGTCGTCAGCTTTATCCATATCAGCGCCCCGAACCCGAATCCCGCCACGGCGAGCCCCGTGATGAGCCCCTTCTTGTCCGGGAACCACTTCACGAGGGTGGCGATGGGGCAGACGTAGCCGAGCCCGATCCCGGCGCCGCCGAGCAGGCCGATGCCGAAGAGGATCCCCCAGAAGCTCGATCCGCTCAGGCCGGCGATGACGTATCCGAGCCCCAGCACGATACCGCCGATGAGCGCCACGACCCTCGGGCCCGACTTCTTCTGCCATCGCCCGGCGAACAGGGCCATCACCACTGCGAAGGTGAGCAGGCCGAGCGAGAACACCACCTGCGTCTGGGTCTTGCTGAATCCGAATCCCCCCGCCTCGGCGGTCAGCTTGCCGGTGAAAGCCGACCACGCGTAGATCGCCCCGAGGCAGAGCTGTATGAGTATCGCCCCGACGACAACGAGCCAGCGATTCATGACCTTCTGCTGCGTCATCCGTCTCCTCCCGATGAAAAAAGTCTGCTCACTGTTATCACCTGCGGTCGCGGGGTGTCAAGGCGGTATTTGGAACACGCGGACGTCGCCGAACAGCCCGGCCCCGCGGCTTACAGAGCGCCGATTTCCTCCTTGAAGGCGCCCGGCGCATCGGATATATTGCAAATCCGCGCCCGCTCCCCCTGGAAACCGGCTCATACCCCCCGAGGGGGCGCCGGGGGCGCCGCGCAGCGGCATCGAAGCAAGGAGGGATCGCCATCTTCACCTCTATCACGAATCTCAAGAGCGAGATCAGATCTCGCGATATCAAGCTGGTCGACCTCAAGTTCACCGATTTCATCGGCAAGTGGCACCGGCTCACCATCCCGGCCTCGAGCGCCGGCGCGGAGCTGTTCAAGACCGGGATCGGGTTCGACGGGAGCAACTTCGCCGGGATGAAATCGGTCGAGTTCGGCGACCTCTCGATCGTCCCCGACCTCTCGACCGGTTTTGTCGACCCGTTCAGCGCGATCCCGACGATCTCGTTCATCTGCGACATCGTCGACGCCGAGTCGAAGCGGCCGTTCCCCCGCGACCCGCGCAACATCGCCCGCAAGGCCGAGGCGCATCTCAAGAAGACGGGGATCGCCGATCTCTCGCTGTGGGGGCCGGAGTTCGAGTACTACATCTTCGACGAGGTCCTCGTCGACACCTCGTATCTCTCCTTCGGGTTCGAGATCGTCCCCTGCGAGGGGGAGACGAAGGGGAGCTTCGGACTCAAGACGGCGGGCGGCTATCACGCCCTTCCCCCCGAGGACAAGCTCTCCGGGATCCGCGACCGGACCGTCGCCCTGCTCGAGGAGGCGGGGATCAGGGTCCACTACCATCATCACGAGGTCGGCGGGCACGGGCAGGTCGAGATCGAGATCGCCTTCGCCCCCCTGACCCGCATGGGCGACATCGCGATGATGGTGAAGTACTTCGCGCGGATGACGGCCAACGAGGCGGGGAGGATCGCCACGTTCATGCCCAAGCCGATCCACAACGAGGCCGGCAACGGGATGCACTTCCACCAGCACCTGTTCAAGCAGGGCAAGCCGGTCTTCTACAGCAAGACCGGGTACGCGGGGCTGAGCAAAACGGCGCTCTCGTACATCGCCGGGCTGCTCGCGCACGCCCCGGCGCTGCTAGCGATCACCAATCCGAGCACGAACTCGTACAAGCGGCTCGTGCCGGGGTTCGAGGCGCCGGTCAACTGTTTCTTCTCGCTCGGCAACCGCTCGGCGGCGATACGGATCCCCAAGTACGCAAGCTCCCCCGAGGCCAAGCGGATGGAGTTCCGCCCGCCGGACGCCACGGGGAACATCTACCTCTCGATGGCGGCCCAGCTCCTCGCCGGGATCGACGGGATCCGAAGGCGGCTCGATCCGACCGAGATGGGATTCGGCCCGTTCGACGTGAACGTCTTCGAGATGCCCCGCGAGGAGCGCGGCCGGATCAAGGCGCTCCCCGGATCGCTCGCCGACGCGCTGCGCGCCCTCGAGGAGGACCACGCCTTCCTGCTCGAGGGAGGGGTCTTCGACGAGTCGATGATCGAGGACTGGATCAAGCTCAAATACGACAGGGACGTCTGGCCGGTGCGCAACCGGACCCACCCGCTCGAGGTGCAGCTCTACCTCGACTGCTGAGCGCGTCATACCGAAGGAGACTGGCCGCGTGAGCGAATACCGCACGATCGACGAGATGACGCTCGAGGACTACCAGGCGATCGGCCTGAGGAGCGGCCTCGAGATACACCAGCAGCTCGACACGCAGAAGAAGCTCTTCTGCCGCTGCCCCGTCCGCCCGTACTCCGATCACTTCGACGCCGAGATCCTGCGACACATGCGGCCGACACTCTCCGAGCTCGGCGAGTACGACGGGACGGCGCTGATGGAGTTCAAGACGAAGAAGAACATCGTCTACCAGATCAACAAGGAGACGGTCTGCACCTACGAGATGGACGACACGCCGCCGTTCGAGCTCAACCGGCAGGCGCTCGATATCGCCCTGGAGATCACGATGCTCCTCGGCTGCAAACTGGTCAGCGAGGTGCACATCGCCCGCAAGCAGTACCTCGACGGGTCGATCCCGACCGGGTTCCAGCGCACGACGATCCTCGGCGTCGACGGATCGATCCCGTACGGCGACCGGACGATCGGGATCATACAGCTCGGCCTCGAGGAGGACGCCTGCCGCGAGATCACCGACAAAGGGCACGACAGGGTTTACCGCACCGACCGCCTCGGCATCCCCCTGATCGAGACGGTGACCTGCCCCGACATGCGCACCCCCCGCGAGGTCGCCGACGTGGCCCAGATCATCCGCCGGCTGACCCGCTCGACCGGCAAGGTGCGCACGGGGATCGGCCGCACCCGCCAGGACGTGAACGTCTCCGTCGAGGGAGGACGGCGCGTCGAGATCAAGGGAGTGCCCCGGATAAAACAGATCCCCCTGCTCGTCCACAACGAGGCGCTGCGGCAGGTCGCCCTGCTCGAGATCATGCGGGAGCTCGCCTCGCGCCAGATCACCGGGGAGTCGTTCCGGTACGAGACGCGCGAGATCACCGACCTGCTGCGCTCCACGCAGTACTATCCGGTCGCAACGGCCATCAAGTGCGGCCTCGAGGTCCACGCGGTGGTCCTTCGCGGCTACCGGAGGATCCTCTCGCGCAAGACGCAGCCGGAGACGACATTCGCACGGGAGATCTCAGACCGCGTGCGCGTGATCGCCTGCCTCGACACGCTCCCCAACATCGCCCACTCGGACGGCGAGGGAGAGACATTCTCGAGCGCCGAATGGACTAAGATCAAGAAGCACAGCGGCATGGGCGAGAAGGACGTCGTCGTGGTCGTCTGGGGCGGCCCCGACGACGCGCGAACCGCCGTCAGGGAGATCGCGATCAGGGCGAAGGAAGCTCTCGAAGGGGTCCCCGACGAGACGCGCCAGGCGCTTCCCGACGGCACCAACGGGTTCGAGCGGATCCTCCCCGGCCCGAACCGGATGTACCCCGATACGGACCTGCCGCCGATCGCGATCACCGAAGAGCATATAGAGCGCGTGCGCGCCGGTCTGCCCGAGCGGCCCTGGGAACGGCGCGCCCGCTACGAGAAGCTCGGTCTGCACCCGGTCATGGCCGGACGGTTGAGCATCTCTCCCCTGAAGGACCTGTTCGACACGGCCGTCGAGAGGACCTCGTACGATCCCGCCTCCATCGCCTCGCTCCTCCTCGACCGGCTGCCGCGCCTCGTGCGCCGAGGCGCCCTCCCCGGCTGGTCCGGGGAGCGGTGTATCGACACGATCGCGGCGGCCTCCGGCGCGGGCCTGCCGCCCGAGGTGCTCGAAGTCCTTATCGAACGCACCTGCGGCCCCGAAGGCGCCGCCGCGGGCGAGGCCGTCTCGTCATGGAAGGTCCTCGAGTCAGGGGAGCTCGAGAGGCGGATGACGAGATTCCTGCGCTCGATAGAGATGCCGGGCCTCGATGAGTCCCGCCTCCGCCGGTATCTGACCGGCCGGCTCGCCGGCGAGTTCCGGGGGCATATCTCGGATCGCGACGCGTCGGCCTTCGTCGGCGCGCACCTCGCTGGCGGCGGCGCGCCGGGAAAGGGCCGGTGATCGCGATGAGCTCTGACCTCTACAAGGGATACCGCGGACCGGCGCTCGAGGCTCTCAAGCGGTTCGGCGTCGGCGTGTGGTACGACGTCGAGATAGACTCGACGCGGGGCACGTTCCAGGGGATCATCCTTCCGCGCTCCGAGACCGCCGACGACGAACATATCGTCCTGAAGCTCCACAACGGGTACAACGTCGGCCTCGCCGTCGGGACCATCGAGGCCGTCGCCGAGCACGGACGCCGCGAGGCGCATTACAAGATCCCCGAGAAGGCGTTCCCCTTCGACCCGGCCAAGCCGAACGTGAAGCTGCTCGGCACCGGCGGCACGATCGCCTCGCGCCTCGACTATCGCACCGGCGCCGTGATCCCCGCCTTCACGCCGGGAGAGCTGTACGGCTCGGTCCCCGAGCTCGCCGACATCTGCAACCTCGACACCGAGAAGCTGTACGGAGTCTTCAGCGAGAACATGGGCCCCGAGCAGTGGAGGGGCACGGCGGAGGCGATCGGCCGGGAGATCGCCGGAGGGATCGACGGGATCGTGATAGGACACGGAACCGACACGATGCACCACACGGCGGCGATCCTCTCGTTCATGGTGCAGAACAGCCCCGTCCCCATCGTTATGGTCGGCTCGCAGCGCTCGAGCGACCGCCCCTCGAGCGACGCGGCGCTGAACCTGATCCACGCCACGAGGACGGCGGCGCACAGCGATTTCGCCGAGGTGATGGTCTGCATGTTCGGCCCCACGAGCGACCAGTACGGACTGCTGCACCGCGGCACGCGCGTGCGCAAGATGCACTCCTCGTACCGCTCGACATTCCGCACGATAGGCGACATCCCCCTGGCCATGGTCGACCGCGAACGGTTCATCCCGCTGCGCGACGACATCAAGCCGCGCCGCAGGGACCGCGACGTGACGGTCAACACCTCGTTCGACGACCGCGTTTCGATCGTCTACTACTACCCCAACATGAAGCCCGACATCATAGACTCGCTGATAGACAACGGCTACAAGGGGATCGTGATCGCCGGCACGGGGCTCGGCCACGTCAACAAACCGCTCTACCCCTCGCTCAAGCGGGCCCGGGACGAGGGGATACACGTCTACATGACCGTGCAGACCCTGTGGGGATACGTACAGATGTACGTCTACGACACGGGGCGCGACATGATGGACCTCGGCGTGATCCCCGGCCAGAACATGCTCCCTGAGGTCGCCTACGTGAAGCTCGGATGGGCGCTCGGGCAGACGGGCGACGCCGAAGAGGTGCGCAGGATCATGCTCACACCGATCGCCGGCGAGATCACCGAGCGCGAGCCGCACAACGGCTACCTGATCTATCAGGGCGGGATCCCCGAGGTCGAGGAGTTCATCAGCCGCTTCAAGAAGTAGACGGGACCTGTCCATGGAGCGCACACCGATCGACGAGCGCGCCCCGTCATCCGCGGGCTCGGCGGCGCCCGGCCGCGGCGCCGCTCCCGTCGATCTAACCACGGCGAAGGTGATCTCCGAGACCTTCTTCGTCTCCGCCTCCAAGATAGGGATCTCCCTGCTCAAGCCGGTGCGCAGCGTCATCCTCGGGCGCCTCCTCCAGCCCGCTCTGTACGGGGTACTCAGCATCCCCTCCACCTACGTTCAGCTCATCGTCATCTTCTGCAACATCGGGTTCAACACGGCGGTGGCGAAGCTGATCCCCGAGTACCGCCAGCGGGGGCGCGAAGACCTCGCCGCCATGATCTACCGGGCGGCGGCCTTCCTCACCGTCGCGCTCGGCGCCCTGTGGTGCGTCCTGCTGATCCTCCTCGCCCCGTGGATCGCCCGCGACGTGGCGCACCTCTCCGAGGCGACCCTGCCGATACGCGTCTACGCCCTGGTGATCCCCTTTCTCGCCCTCGACGCGTTCTACGCCGTCGTCTTCCTCACCGTGCAGCGGGGGAAGGCGCGGGCGCTGATCACCCTGATCCACGGCCTGTTCAACGTCACGCTGCCGATCGCGGCGGTCCTGTGGCGACGCGACGTCACCCTCGTGATCGGGGGCTTTCTCACCTCCGAGGTGATCGGCGCTCTCTGCTACACGGCGTGGTTTCACGGAAGGGCGATGCGCGGGTGGATGCGCGGCGCGGGGCCGCTCCTGCGCGGGATCAGGGAGGTCTTCGGATTCGGGTATCTCTTTTTCTTCGCCGGCCTCGGCTGGAACCTGATCAATTCGGTCGACCGCATCATGGTGAAGTACTATCTGCCCGCCGACGAGCTCGGATTCTACGCGATGGCTTCGATAGTGATCACCGTCATCTCGATCGTGCCCGCCACGGCGGGCACCGCGCTGATCCCCTCGCTCTCGGCCGCCCGCGTCAGCGGAGACCGGGGGCTCTTCCGCAGACAGATCGTCTCGACGTCGCATATCGCGCTCGCCGTAATGGTCCCCGTCACGGCGATGATCTTCATGGGCGCGGGAGATCTGTTCGCCGTCGCGCTGCCGCGGTTCTCCCCCTCCGTCCCGCTGATGCGCATGCTCGTGCTGATCGGCGTCATCGACATCCTCTGCCGCATCGCGTGGGCCTCCCTGGTCGCGCACGGGCGCGGAGGCCTCGCGGCGGTCGCATACGTCGCGGCCGCCCTGATCAACGCGGCGCTCAACCGCCTTCTCATACCGCGCATCGGCACGACGGGAGCGGCGGCGGCGACACTCGCGACTTTCGGCCTGCTCGCCGCGGCGCTCCAGGCGATGATGTGGTCGATCTCGCGCGTTCGGATCAGGCCCTCGTCGCTGCTGCATCCGGCCCTTCTCTGCTCCGTCTTCCCGCTCCTCGCCATGGCCGCAGGGGGGCTCCCCCACTGGGCGCGCCTGGCCGTCATCCTCGTCCCCGGAGGAGCGGCGTACCTGCTGCTCGCCCTCCTGACCGGCCTGATCCGCAGCGGGGAGATATCAGCGGCGCGCAGAGCTCTCGCTCCCCGCGCTCACGTGCCTCACGTGCGCGCAGCCCTCGCCGCGCTCGTGTTCATGGAGCGGATCGCAAGAAACGCCGGAAAATAGTAAACGAATAGTTACATACTGTAAATACCTCGTTACTATATATTCTATTGATAAATAAAGCATTACATCTAAATCGCGTATAATAGTCATTATTCATTTACAGTATGGGCGACAGAGTGTGGAGGCCGGCTCCGAGCGGGACTGGAACTTGTGAAATTTAACTATATATAGTATAACGAGTTATCAAATACATGGATGCGAATGGGAATGATCGGGCATTCTGGCACGCGACTGGCTATCATGGGGAAGCGTGAGCCAGTTAAATCAACCGGAAGGAATTTTGAGGAGTCTGGAGAAAGGGGTTCGAGATGCTGTACTTCACGAACATCGCGCTGCTGGTGGCTCTGATGATCGCCGGCAAGAGCGTATGGGGCAAGAGCGTCTGGTAATCTGATCCGGATACTCCGAAAGCGGGGCCGCTCGCGGGCCCCGCTTTTATCTTCTCGCCCGGCGGCCCTGCCGCCGGGCGCGCTCTTTTTCTGGGCCTCTTCGAGCGACCCTCGCACGGCATGCGGTATTTACGCGGAGTCTGGAGAGGGTCTATAGTGTACCGGCCGGGGGCGAGACACCGGGAACCGAAGGAGATCTTCCCGCTCATGCGTACCGTTACCCTCTATCTTCGCGAGCTGCGGGCGCGGTTTCTGACCGTCAGCGTCCTCCCCGTGATCCTCGCCGTCGCCGTCGCGCGGCACGAGACGGGGCGATGGGATCCCCTTCTCGCCGTTCTGACCCTCGCGGGGGCCGCTCTTCTGCACCTCGGCGCCAACACGATCAACGACTGGTTCGATCACCGCAGCGGGAACGACGTGATCAACGTCGATTTCGCGAGCCCGTTCACCGGGGGGAGCCGCCTGATACAGGAGGGGCTGATCAGCCCCCGCGGCGTCCTGGCGCTATCGCTCTCGCTCATGGCCGCGGCCTGCGCGGTCGGCGCCGCGCTGACCGTCATGCGCGGCCCCCTGATCCTCCTCTTCGGGGCGGTCGGCATGCTCCTCGGGATCCTCTACACCGAGCCCCGGGCGATCCTCGCCGGGCGGGGGCTCGGGGAGCTCGCGATCCTCGCCGCGTTCGGCCTGATCGCCGTCGGGGCGTACTGGGTGCAGACGGGAACCGTCACCGCGCAGGGGATCGTCGCGCCCCTCCCCCTCGCCCTTCTCACCACGGCGATCATCATCATAAACGAGTTCCAGGACATGCGGGCCGACGGGGCGACCGGCAAGCGCACGCTCGTCGTTCGCCTCGGGGGCGCGAAGGGGGCGGTTCTTTTCGCCGCGGTCATGCTCGGCTCGTATCTGCCGACGGTCGCCGGGGTCGCGGCGGGGATCATGCCCCGCTGGACGCTTCTCGGGCTCGCCTCGCTGCCGCTCGCCGCGCGGGCGATCGCCGTCGCCGCCTCGTCATACGACGACCCCCGCCGCATGGCTCCCGCCAATGCGGCGACGATCCTCTGCCACCTGGCGACGGGGATCGCCCTGACCGCCGTCTATCTGATCGTATAGCCGGATGACCGGATCCGCGCCGGCGGGCCTCAGTCGAACTCGATCCCCTCGCGGAGCTTGGCGATATCCTCGATCACTTCCTCGTTCGAGTCGACGATGCGGATGATGTTGAGGTCCTCCGAGAGTATCTTGTCCTGGGCGAGCATCGTGCCCTCGAGCCAGCCGACGAGCCCCTGCCAGTACTCCCTGCCGACGAGGAAAACGGGGAACGGGGCGATCTTGCGCGTCTGGATCAGGGTGAGCGCCTCGAACAGCTCGTCCATCGTGCCGTACCCGCCGGGGAGTATGACGAACGCCATGGAGTACTTGACGAAGATCACCTTGCGGATGAAGAAGTAACGGAACTGGATCAGCTTGTCGATGTACGGGTTCGGCTCCTGCTCGGTGGGGATGTCGATGTTGAGCCCGATCGAGAGACCGCCGCCCTCCTGCGCCCCGCGGTTCGCCCCCTCCATCACGCCGGGGCCGCCGCCGGTGATGATCGAGCAGCCGAGCCGGGCGAGGCCGCGGGCGATGACGCGGGCATCCTCGTACGCCTTGTCCCCCTCCTTCACCCGTGACGAGCCGAAGAAGGTCACGCCCGGAGGCACGTCGGCCATGCTGTCGAACCCGTCGACGAACTCGGCGAGGATGCGGAAGAGCCGCCATGGCTCCTCGATGCTGAACCTGTCTATATAGTACGGCCTGTCCTTGGCCATCGGAACCTCCCGGATCCGCGGTGCGGGAAAACTCGCTGTACCCTCCCCCGCAGGGTACGCTACAATCATGCGCGGTGCAAGACCGAACCTGCTCGCACGGGGGACGCGTCATGAAAGCCCTGCGGTTCGACGGACACCGGCTCTCCCTGCGCTCGATGCGGCGCCCCTCTCCCCGGCGGGGGGAGGTCCTCGTGCGCGTACGCCTGGCCGGCATCTGCTCGACCGACATCGAGATCCTCCGCGGCTACATGGAATTCCGGGGGGTGCCGGGGCACGAGTTCGTCGGGACTGCCCAGTCTCCCGCCCCGCGCCGCCTGGCCGGGCGCAGGGTCACCGGGGAGATCAACCTCCCCTGCGGGAGCTGCGGCCTCTGCCGCGCGGGGCTCGGCAAGCACTGCCCGCGCCGCTCCGTGCTCGGGATCTCGGTTCGGGACGGGGCCTTCGCCGAATACCTCGCGCTCCCCGCGGCGAACCTCCACCCGATCCCGGACACGGTGAGCGACGAGGAGGCGGTCTTCACGGAGCTCCTCGCCGCCGCCTGCGAGATACCCGAGCGGGTCCGGATCACTCGGCGCACGCGCGTCGCCGTGATCGGCGACGGCCGCCTCGCGGCGCTGGCGGTCCAGGTGCTGGGGCTTCGTACCGATCGTCTCGTCCTCTTCGGGATCGATCCCGCGAAGATGGAGACGATCTCCTCGCTGGGGTACGAGACGCGTCCCGCCGAAGAGGCGACGGGCTGCGCCGGCGCCTTCGACGTCGCCGTCGACTGCTCGGGCTCCCCCGGGGGGCTTCCCGGCGCGGTCGGGCTGGTGAGGCCGCGGGGAACGGTCGTGCTCAAGTCGACCTTCGCCGGCGAGGCGCGTTGGAATCCCTCGACGGTCGCCGTGGGCGAGATCACGATCGTCGGCTCGCGATGCGGGCCGTTCCCGGCGGCGCTGGAGCTGCTCGAGCGGGGACTGGTGAAGGTCATGCCGCTGCTCACGGCGATCTATCCGCTCGAGCGCTGGGAAACGGCGTTTCGCCGCGCGAGGGGGCGCGGGAGCTTCAAGGTCGCCCTCGAGATCGGACCCTAACCGCGCGAGCGCGGGCAAGATATCGCTTTGCCCGGCGGCCCTCCGGAGTATATACATACTGTATGCTGTTCATACCGCTGAAGGACATCAACCCGACCCGCCGCCGTCCGGTGGTCACCTACGCGCTGCTCGCGCTGAACATACTCGCGTTCGTCTACCAGCTCTGGCACGGCGACGGCGGCCGGGCGGTGATCTCCTCTCTCGGGGCGACCCCGTTCGAGATCACCCGAGCGACCGATCTCGTCGGGAGCTACGGCCCCTATACGGTGCATCTCCCCGGGCCGACTCCGATATTCCTGACCCTGCTGACGTCGATGTTCCTGCACGGCGGGTTCCTGCACATCGGCTTCAACATGCTCTACCTGTGGATCTTCGGAAACAACATCGAGGACGTGCTCGGTCCGGTGAAATTCATAGCGTTCTACTTCTCCGGCGGGATGATCGCCCACGCGATGCATATCGCCTCCGATCCCGGCTCGCTGATCCCCACGATCGGGGCTAGCGGAGCGATATCGGCGGT
>JAQVGR010000366.1 GCA_028696635.1 Candidatus Krumholzibacteriia bacterium
GACTTCGCCGCGGAGCACGGCTTCTCCGGCGTCCTCGTCGAGGGATGGAATCTCGGGTGGGACGGAAACTGGTTCTCCGACGGGAGCGGGTTCCGGTTCACGATCCCGCACGAGGATTTCGACATCGAGGAGATCTGCGCTCATGCCGCTGCGCGGGGAGTCTTCCTGATCGGGCACCACGAGACCGGAGCCGACATCGACAACTACGAGCGGCAGCTCGACGCGGCCTTCGAGTATTACGAGCGGCTCGGCGTGCGGGTCGTCAAGACGGGGTATGTCGGTCACCGCGCGAACGAGTTCGAATGGCACCACGGACAGTACATGGTCCGGCACTACCGGAAGGTCGTCGAAAAGGCCGCGGCGCATCATATCATGGTGATCGTCCACGAGCCGATCAAGGACACGGGGATCAGGCGGACCTGGCCGAACATGCTTTCGCGCGAGGGCGCCCGCGGGCAGGAGTACAATGCGTGGAGCGGCGACGGCGGGAACCCGCCGGATCACACGACGATCCTGCCGTTCACCCGCATGCTCGCCGGACCGTTCGATTTCACCCCGGGGATCTTCGATCTGTTCTTCGAGGGAGCGGGCAGGCCGAACAACCGCGTCAATACCACCCTCGCCAAGCAGCTCGCTCTGTACGTCGTGATATACTCTCCGATGCAGATGGCGGCGGACCTTCCCGAGAACTACGAGGGCAATCCGGTCTTCCGGTTCATCGAGGAGGTGCCGGTCGACTGGGAAACTACGAAGGTGCTGCACGCGGTGATCGGGGATTGCATCACCGTCGCGCGCCGCGACAGGAATTCGCAGGACTGGTATATCGGCAGCATCACCGACGAGAACGGCCGCGTGCTCGCCGCGCCGCTCGACTTCCTCGACCCCGATCGCTCATATCGCGCGGTGATTTACGCCGACGCTCCGGACGCCGACTGGGCCCGGAATCCGCTCGCCTGGGAGATCAGGACCGCGCAGGTCCGGTCCGGCGATACCCTCGAGATCCGTCTCGCGCCGGGGGGCGGACAGGCGATCCGCCTGACCCCGATCGACTGAGAGGACCGCTACCGCTCCTCGATCACGAAGAGTCTGCCGGCGAGGAAGTCTATCACCCGCAGACGTCCGTCGCTCCCCGCGATCCCCTTTGTGATGTCGAAGACGGCGTCCCCGAATTGCCCCCGGACGTAGAACGACACGTTGTTCGTGTCGTACGAAGTGTCGCCGTACGGATACCGGTGCCGCAGAAGCTCCGTGAAACGGCCGCGGCGCGGATCGTAACGCAGAAGGCGCAGCTCGTCGGCGCTGTGCGAGGATATCACGGCGGCGCCGTTCCATTCGAAGATGTTGTCGGGTCGTCCCGCGAACGGTATCGCGCGCGTCTTCCCGCCCCCGCCGATCTCGACCACGGAATTGTCCCCGTGACAGACAGCCAGCACCCGTCCGCGGGCTGCGAGCAGGCGAAGGGGCTGCAGCCCCGTTTCGACATGTTCGACCGAGAGGTCCGACTTGTCGACGACCGAGACGCTCCTCGAGTCGAAGTTGGCCACGTAGATCCGGCTTTCGTCGAACGCGATGTCGCTCGCCGTCAGACCGAGCTCGACCCTGCCCGCCACGGCTCCCCGAGCCGGATCGACGACGAGAAGGACGCTCGGCTCGTCGTCGCGCTCGCCGATTTTCACGAGATAGAGCATTCCGGATCCGGGATCGAACTCGAGCAGCCGCTGCGTGATCTCCCGCTCGACCTCGTCACCGAGGCGGAGCCTCTGATCGGCCTCGAAGACGCGGACCTGGTCGACGAGCCTGCCGATGAACTGCTCCTCGCGGCCCCAGTTGTTCTGCGTGAAGAAGAGGATGCCGTCCGGTCCGAGTGAGAGGTCGAGCGCCTGGCGCGGGATCCGCCGATCGTAGAAGGAGAGGTCCCCTGCGTCAATGGCGAGTATCCCGTTCTTGGCGTCCCAGATGTAGACGTTCGGCCAGTAGGACTGGTGCGGTCCGTACGAGAGATAGATGTCTCCCCCGGGGGAATGGACGGCTGCGATCGGGTAGTCGAACGGAAGGTCGTGCACGGTCGCCGCGTTCTCCGCGGAAATCTCGGCGAACTGGTCCTCGGAACTGAACACGAGCGTGCTCGACCGCGCGGCGTTCTCGATCAGCTCGATCGGAGCCCATCCGGTGCGGATCTTGGCGATCGATCCATCGGCCGGATCGAAGGAGCAGAGAGCAGCGCCGAAGGTGCCGTTGACGGCCGTGGCCCCGCGGGGGAAGTACAGGAGGCCGCCCGAAGGATCGAAGGCCATCGTGAACATGTGCGGGATGATGCCGAGCCCCGTCCAGCGCCTGACGAACTCGCGGCGCTCGAGGTCTATCACGTCGATCTCTCCGAAGGCCCAGGATGCGACGTACAGCAGCCCGTTGCGGGAATCGACGGCGCTCGCGTCGTTCCCGTACGCCGGTATGGCGATCTCGGTCAGCGAGCCGCCGCGCCCGAAATCGACGACATGCACCGAGGCATGGTTGTCGTACGGGATGTAGACCTCGTCGCGCGCCGCGTCGTAGAGGATGCCGACGCCCTCGGAGTAGCCCGGCAGGTCCACGGCGAGGTCCCCGCCTCCCGCGACGTCGATGCGGGCGGCCTTGACGACCTTGCGCTCGGCTGTCTCCGCGACAAGATAGAGCGCGTGGATGTCCTCGCGGTACCCGGCGAGATGCCATCTTCCCCCCGCCGGGAGGGGGAGCGGTCTGCCGCCGTCCCCGCGTCCGGTGGCGGGGTCGAAGAGACGCAGG